>NC_015216.1:0-297500 GCF_000191585.1 Methanobacterium lacus | reverse complement strand
TCCTGTCAAAGCTGCTGTTACAAAGTGTCCAAAGAATATGCTCTTCAATACCAGATCAATCTCTTTTAAAAGTGTTTTGAAGTAATGTTTCCTATCGTCGGGTATTATGTAGTTCAGATATTCCCATATTCTGTCACCGTCCCTTGCAAAGTAAAAGGTTGATGCGAAAAATATGAATAGCTGTAAAAGAAGTGTGGGTATCGACTGGACAAACCCTAACAAGTACTCTGTTACACTCCTTACAACATCACCCATTCCAACATATATTGAATTTACAACTGAATTGATCATCTGGGAGGATGATGAACCTGGAAAGTTCTGTTGAATCAAAGGGTAATTTTGAAGTGTTGTACTGTTTAAACTACTTAAATTCAGATTTTTTACAAAAACAATTAAAGACGGTGCTGCAGATATAATTGTGTTAATAAATATGAGTAATATAATAATTAAAGGAAGTATGACTATTATCATACCTACAAAGATTGCTACTGACTGAAACTTGGTGTAAGGTTCCAATTTACGTGAGAGTGGACGTATAGCATACGCAAATATAGCTCCCAAAACAACCATGCTCAACATGGGAGTAAGTAAAACAGCTGATACAACCATTAACAATATTATAATAAAAATTGCTGATGTTATATTGTTTTTAAGTCCATTTATCATATTATATCCCTGTTTAAGTATGTGGTAATCCATTAAATATTGTGTTTAACTCCAGATGCATCACGTTTGTATTTCCCAAATTCTGATATCATTTTCAGCTCATCTGACCAAAAAACAGGACCTTCAACACAAACTCTCCAACCTAGATCATCCACACAGCACTGCCCACAAAGTCCCATTCCACATTTCATGTACCTTTCGAGTGAGAATTGGGCAGGAATATCTAGCTCCAAAACTGTGCTGTACAATTTTTTCATCATAACCTCTGGCCCACATGCGACAACCATATCATAATTTGTTTCAGACAGGGCAATATCTGCAAGTTCAGTTCCAAATCCACAGAACCCATGGGATCCATCATCTGTACAAGTTAACAGTTTTGATCCTGTTTTTTTGATTCGTTCTACGAATAGTAGTTCATTCGCTGTGCCTGCAGCGCTCACTACATCCACTGAAAATCCCCTTCTGGAAGCTTCTTCTGTAAATGCCACAATTGGTGCCATTCCCACACCGCCTCCAACAGCCAATATTTTAGGACCTGCCATATGGAAACCCCTACCATAGGGGCCTCTCAATCCTAGGAGGTCTCCCTCTTTCAGATCATGGACTTGGTTGGTAAACTCTCCCACTCCCCTTATTGATATTCCGATCTCGTTGTTAACTGGATCAATTAGTGAGATGGACATTGGTTTTTCATCCTTGAAATTCCAGACCATCATAAAATTTCCTGGAACTTCTTCATGCACCTCCCAATCAAAAATAAAAGTTTTTACTGTGGGAGACTCTTTTACAACCCTTTTTATTTCTACAATTTTTGGAACGTGCATTTTTATCAGCTTTTATGTTTTTTTTAATTATTTTATTGTTTGTGGGATATTCCAACCATTTCTTCCAGTTTTGTGTATCCCATTTTTTCCATGAATACTTCAAGGTCGTTAACTACCTTCCCAAAAATTTCCATTCCCTCATACATAATTGAGGTACCTATCTGAACACAAGTCGCACCAGCATATATGAATTCCAATACGTCTTCATAGTTCCTTATGCCCCCTACTCCAACAACTGGGATTTCCACTGCATCGAAAACATCGTAAACACATCTAACTGCCACCGGTTTTATTGCAGGTCCTGACATTCCCCCAAACCTATTACTCAAAATTGGTTTTCCAGTTGTGATATCTATCTTCATTCCAGGCCCCAATGAATTTATAAGAGTTAAGGCATCGGCACCAGCATCTTGTGCACTTACAGCAACTTCAACAATGTCAGTGACGTTTGGAGTCAGTTTAACTAAAATTGGAACATTTACAGATTCCTTTACTGCACTGACTATGCTGGATGTGAGCAGGGGATCCTGACCAATTGCTGCTCCACATCCACCCATGGCATGGGGACATGAGACATTGAGTTCAATAGCATCCACATCTTCCTGGATGTGGGTGGCTATTTTTGAAAATTCATCGGGATTTGCTCCGTAAATTGAGGCTATGGCAGGAACAGATCCATCCAGTTTTTTCAACTCCATTTGAAAATTTTCCACACCGGGGTTTGACAGTCCAATTGCATTTATGACACCGCCAGTTACTTCAACGGTTGTGGGGTTGGAATAGCCTTTGTTGGAATTTAAACCAAATGATTTCGTAACCACTGCCCCAGCTCCACTTTTAGCGGCCCAATTAAGAGATGATGCCGTGCTTCCTAATATTCCCGCTGCTAACATCGTGGGATTTTTCATTTTAATACCACATAATTCTATTTCCACTACTGTCACCCCTTGAACAAAGTTTAAATCTTGAAAATACTAAACATTAAATCTATGAAGTGTTATGTAACCTACTCCTTTGCAGGATTCATATGCCTAGATGAAAATTGTGTAGTCTTAGATTATGAACTTTTCCCAAGGGAAAAACTGATAGAAAGGATAGGAAAGATCGATGCTGGAAACCTTAGCATTGAAGAAGAATTTTTGCTCAAAAGAATGGTGGACAACTATGATTCTGTGGTAATAGAAACCAGCCTCCCTCATTCCAAATACTCCCATCTGAAGGAGAGTAATAAATTTGAATTTGAAACACCCCATTTAGGAGGGGAATTTTTCCGATCAAACATGGAAGAAACATTGCTGACAGTTGGATTTCTTGATGAAGATTCAGATCTAAGATCCATACTACAGCAGGTTTCTATCGATCTCACCAACAACAAAATCAGAAAAGCATCCGAATCTGAGGATATGTTCTTGATACAGGCAATTAATTCAATAGAAGAGCTTGATGAAACCATAAGCAAACTGGTTGAAAGGCTGAGGGAATGGTACGCCATTCACTTCCCTGAAATGGATGGTATCAAAAATCATGAAAGATACGCTGAATTAGTTTCTGAGTTTGGTGATAGGGAAACCATAATTAACTCTGGAACATTGAGCGAAGATATTAATCCTAAATTTGTTTCAGAAAGTGTGGGTGCAACCATATCTGAACCTGATCTTAAGATGGTGATGGAATTTGCATCGTCCATTCACTCTCTACAAACCACTAAAAAATCCCTTAACACCTACGTTGATGAGAGAATGGGGGAAATTGCCCCCAATCTAAGGGAACTTGCAGGTGCATCACTGGGTGCTAAATTGATAGCACATGTTGGCGGTGTTGAAAAACTTTCTAAAATGCCATCTGGAACTGTTCAAGTTCTTGGAGCTGAAAAAGCCCTTTTCAGGCATTTAAAGACAGGTGAACGTCCTCCAAAACATGGACTCATCTTCCAACATCCCTCTGTCAGGGGTGCCAAATGGTGGCTTAGGGGAAAAATAGCCAGGACACTAGCCTTAAAAATTTCACTTGCAGTTCGTAAAGATGTTTATTCTGGGGATTACGATCCTGAAATAGTTAAGAACTATGAGAAGAGGGTTGAAGAAATTACGAAGGACAACCCATTCCCTAAAAGATCAAAAAAACCAGATAAATTTGGTGATAAGGATGCCAAATCCGGTAAAAATTCTGGTAAAAAGAAGAAAAAGAAGCGTGACAAGTATAAAAAGAACATTAAAGATTACTATTGAATTCAACATGCCCTGAATTGAATGGATGCACAGGTTGACATCTATCCACATCATGTGTGGAGTGGTCCATTTAAATCTTACCAGGATTAAATTAGAATGTTGGTTTCAAATTTGATATCTAACCCTCAAAATATCATTAAATTGTGCGATATTTTAATATTTATTAGGGATCGTTTGATCACGATATCTCTTGTTTCAAAGGACCAATAAGATATAGTTAAATTTAGATTATTAATTTCCTTAAAAAATTAATAAGAATTGATGGAGTTTTAAAATGGAAAATTTGGAAGATTATACCGGTTTATATGTTTTTGAAGATCATATAGCCACCAAAAACCTTAACATTGGACAGAAAGTTTATGGGGAGAAACTGGTTGAACATGAAGGTGATGAATTCCGTATATGGGACCAACGACGTTCGAAGTTAGGTGCGGCCCTGATGAATGGGATGAAAATTTACCCATTTGAAATTGATTCCAAAATTCTTTATTTAGGTGCGTCTGCAGGAACTACACCTTCACATATTTCAGATATAAGTCCTGATGGCAGTATTTGGTGTGTAGAATTTTCCCCAAGGATGATGAGGAAGATGGTTGAAATTTCTAAGACCAGACCAAATTTGATTCCCCTCCTAGAAGATGCAACCAAACCTAAAAACTACGCTCATCTAATGGAAAAAGTGGATGTGGTCTACTCGGATGTTGCACAACCCCGACAATCAGAACTTTTCATGAACAACATGAACCTCTATTTAAAGTCCGAAGGCATAGGAATAATAATGATCAAAGCCAGGAGTATAGACGTTACAAAATCTCCAAAAAAGATTTTTAAAGAAGAAGAAACCAAATTAAAAACTGGTGGATTTAGAATTCTTGAAAAGATCAAACTCGAACCCTATGAAAAGGATCATCTGGCAGTTGTGTGCGAATTTGCCTTTTAAAAATTTGGAATCTAAGCTCTAAAAAAGAGTCCAAATCCTATTTTCTTAGTTTTCAAAAAAATATATTAAAAAAAAATTAAACCCTTTCAATGATCTTTTCAACTATCTTCTTTGCCACTTCTTGTTTAGAACAGAGTGGAACTGAAGAGGTGTCGTCGTCAACTATGACCACCTGATTTTTTTCTGAACCAAATCCAGATCCTTCAATACTGATATCGTTGGCAACAACGAAATCTGCCCCAGATTTTTCAATTTGTTTCCTTGCAGAAATAACCAATTCCTCCTCTGAAATATTGGATTCTGCTTTAAATCCAACCAGGAATATGTTTGGATTGAGTTCCTTAACCATGTTCAGGATCTTGGGTCCTGGTTTGAAATGGATGATGAGATCATCATCTGAAGAAATTTTTTGGGAATCGGAACATTCTAATTTAAAATCTGAAACAGCTGCTGCAGATATGAAAATATCATTCTCTGGTAGAAGATCTGTGAGTTTATTTATCATTTCACTGGCCGAAGTCACATCGAACCTTTCAAATAGGCTGGGTATTGGGACATCAACCCTGCCATTAACCATTGTTACATCAGCACCTTGTATGAAGGCTTCACGTGCAATTTCAAGACCCATTTTACCAGAACTCATGTTAGTAATTCCCCTAACCGAATCAATTGCCTCATAAGTTCCGCCAGCACTGATGAGAACTTTTTTACCCCTAAGTTTGCCCTCAGATGTTTCTCGTAAAGCTTGGAGTACTATATCATTAATGTCTGGAAATTTAGCCTTCCCTTCTTCCCTTTTAGGCTCTAAAAATAGTATTCCTTCCTCTTTTAATCCATCTATATTCTGTGAAACAGCACGGTACATGGACTCATGCATGGACGGAACAAATACAGTTGGTGTTTGATAGCCAAACCCCGTTATTAAAAGGGTGCTTATTGGATTGTCTGCCATTTTATAGGCAAATTTGCTTATGATATTTGCTGTGGCTGGTGCCACCAATATCAGATCGGTTTGCGCATATTTAACATGTTCAATGTCCCCTGTAAGTTCTGTTACCACCTTCTGACCCGTGGCAAACTCCATGGCATTCGGATGAATTATGTTACATGCATCTTCGCTCATGAAACATTTAACATCAAACCCTTGTCTTTTCAGTTCCCTAGCTAATTTAACACATTCTGTTGCCGCAATACTTCCTGTAACACAGAGCACAATTTCCATTTAACCCACCTTCAGTTTCTGTCAACTACCAAAACAGTTTTTTCGCCTGTTAAAAGTTCAATTATTTCATTAAGCACATCTAATCTTCCAGGAAGCCTTCTTGAATCTTCCTGTACTATCCTGATCTTGTATTTATCATCACCATCTTTACCATAAACAACATTAATTCCTGAAACCCTTGCAGGTGATAAAATATCTTTACTTACAGATTTCAAATCAGAATCTTGACCAACCACCCTAATCTTTTTACCTACAGTTCTGGAAAGTTCCCTCACAATCTTACCATTTTTACCTATGAGTTTGCCAACCTGATCCTGATCTGTGACAATTATAACAATATCCCCAACTTCGATGGTTTTTTTAAATCCAATTTTTCCATCACCAATTTTGAAGAGCACCTTAGCAATGTCTAAGTCAATTTGTGAGATTTCACCACTTTCAAGTTTGTTCTCACATCCCTGACATAAAATTCCACTTTTTAAACAGACATCACATACTGGTAAAACCATTCAAATTCCTCCTTTATTGTTATTTTGCTATCGTTACAGATAATTATTATTTGATTAGGTCCTTGACTCCTAAAAAACAAATTGAGCCAGATAAGAGAAGTATCAAGATAAATAAAAATTCAAGCCAATAACGGAATTAAAGAATAAGAACCTATTAAACTTCATTTAAGTCATAAATTTTTCCCCATTTTGTACATCACACCTGAAACTTTTGATGTGAAAATAAAAACAGGTGATTACGATTTTATTGGGGCTCTTCTTCCATAATTATGAATATAGTGATTTTAATTTGATACTATTTTATTGAATTTTATAATATATAATGTTGCATTGGATGAAACATTGATAAATCACAATTGGCTGTGTATCTAAAGTACATGTAAAAAAAATTAATAAAAAAGGACGAAAACTTTTAATTTAGTTGTATCCATCCTTTAAATCCCTAGAAAGTTTCCAATAAAAAAAATAATTGGCAATTATCTGGATTTTTTAAACCCATTACTTTGCACTGAAACTGTTGATAATCAAGTTGAAATTATTTTGTTCATTCTTGAAATCACTTTGATTGGCTACACAAAGTATCACGTAGATAGTACCATTTTCATTCAACCATACTGCTCTATACTCCCTAGGATTTGTTGAGTTGGTCGCGTAAACATTTTCAAGAGCACCGGTACCGTTCACAGTTATATTTCCTTCAGATACTTGCTGGTATCCAGTATTGTTGAAAAATGTAGCATAGTTTGCCGCATATGCTGCAGATAGGTTGGATGCTGTGGCGTTTGGTTTTTGTATTATCACAACTGTGGATGGACTGCCTGACTGTATAGACTTTGGATCTGCAACTGCTGCTACTGCATTTGGAGCGGTTGGATTGGCAGATGCCCATCCACCAGGATAGTTGAACGAAACATTGTTCTGAGAATAGGTTTGGGTCTCGTTATTATTTTTGTTGTCTGTTACACATCCAGACACCATCACCACTGCACACAGTAGAATAAATAGGATAATTAAATATTTTTTCAATTTTTACACCTCAATAACTGCAAACTATCCTGTGCTGTTACCTGTTTTGGTTGTTGTTCCCGTTGTAGAGGAACTGTTCTTTTTCGTTGTGCTAGTCGTTTTTGTGGTTTTGTTGGTGGTAATTGTCTTGTTGGCAGTTGTGTTCGTGGTGTTGTTTATAACAGGAAATGCACTGTCATTAACTGTCATGGTTACTGATGAATTGTTGGATGGCATACTCATGACATAAACACCATAACCAGTTCCAACAAAAAATGCGGCAACTAAAAAAACAATCAAAGCAACCTTTCCCTTGGACATTCCAGATGATTTTGGTTCAACAGGGACTTTCTTGGGAGTTGTAACATACTTCTTTATCAATTCTTCCTTTTCTACAGTATCTTCTTTCTCCTTCAGAATTTCTGATTCAAGAGGAGTTTCATCTACAGTTTTGCCCTGTAGTCTTTTTATCCGATCCGCAGCCAAAATAGTTGATAATTTATCTTCCAAAACCCTTTTTTCCCGACTATATTGCCTTTTAGATACTTTACCATTGGCAAATTGGGTTTCTAGCTTTTTTAAGCTTTTTAATAATCTATCTTTATCTGAAACTATACTAATCCTCTCCATGTGTAGGAGGTTTATAAAATTTTATCTCCTTACAATTTTTAGGGGTTTCCCAAAAATAGTAAACACTTTTTATTATGATCTACTTTTAAAATATAAAACTTTTACCATGAATCGTTTCCAGATCCCGCAGCAAAAAAATCCATATCTGAACCTTAACAACAATTTTATTGCCAAATATTATGATGCAGATTTCAAGTGGCTGAAAATTTATAGGATTACCCAAAAAAATGTTGTGTTAACTTTTATTCTTCAATATCTCTGCGCAGGATAGGAACCTAAAACCTTCAGAAATCCCACCTTGGATTTTATGACATCTAAAATGTTGCTGATAGATTCATCAGTTCTGTGCCCATCAAAATCTATGAAAAATATGTAGTTACCGAGTTTTTCCTTAGATGGTCTTGATTCAATTTTGGTTAGGTTAATATCCAATTTAGCAAATAATTCGAGTATGTGATAAAGTCCTCCGGGTTTATCTTCCATCAAGGAAAATACCACAGATGTTTTATCGTTACCTGTAAATTCATGATCTGTTTTACCCAAAACAATGAACCTAGTTAAGTTATTTTTGTAATCCTGAATATCCGAAGCTGCAATTTTAAGGCCATAAATTTCTGCAGCCCTCCTTGTTCCAATTGCCGCACTATCTTTCCTACCTCTTACCATCTCTGCAGCTGCAGACGTGCTTGGTGTTGAATTGACAACCACGCCCATGCTGTCAGTGAATTTTCTGCACTGAGAAAGTGCTTGAATATGTGAATAAACATATTTAATATCCTCAATACTCGCGTCTGTATTGATTAAAAGATTGTGACTTATGGGAATTATGATCTCCCTCTTAATTTTTAAATCGTAGTCATGAACCATCAAATCCAAGGTAACACCAACAGGACCCTCAATAGAATTTTCAATTGGCACCACACCCAGATTCACATCTCCGTTTTTAACAGCTTCTAGAACATCTAAAATGGAATCAAAGCCCAAAAGATCATTCCCCACTTGGCTTGCTGCCTGTTCTGTGAATGTTCCTGAAGGTCCAAAAAATCCTATTAGTTCTTGTTTTTGAGTCGTTTCTATCACCTTTCGATGATTGGAACCTTTGTCATCATGAATTTCATCCTCGATGTTTCTGGTCAGTACAATCCGCCCCTTAAATAATTTGATATTCTGTCAGTTGTAGATTGATGTATCCTTCTTATAACTGCTTTCCCATCGTCGAAAGACTGGACAATTGCAACCACACCAAGATCTCTTAAATGTCTTGCAAATTCCTCTGCATCAGTATTATTTTCAACGTGGATTACAATATCTTCAAATGCAGAATTATCTCCTGAAACATGCTTAATTGTATTTACCATTGGAAACAGTATAGATTCTCCCAAGAGGTGTGCCCTTTTTCTTATTTCCTCTTCAGACTCATCAAGTTCAAATGCCTGAAATCCTTCCCTGATGACTCTGCTAAAGAAGAAAGATCTGCCAAAATCAAATGGGTAATTGAAAGCATACTCTATTTCTCCTAGATGTGCTCTGGAGGTTGTGTACTTAACTGGTTCAAGTTCCATTTCTGGATCCTTGATAACCACTCCCTCCCTATCTTCTTGACCCATTACTTGGATGATATCAAATATCCTTTCTACAGCCTCTTCAATTGGTATGATACCATATGATTTAACGGATGGAAGGTTGTAAGAATCTAATAATTGGTATTTTTCTTTTATATTCAGTGGTTCGTTGGTAGTCTTGTACCTCAGATCAAAGATTCTGAATCCTAACTTTCCAATTTCTCTGTAGTGATGGGTCACATATGGATTTTCAGTTCCAACCATTTCCCCGCAGATCACGAGTTCAGGGTTATCATTGAAAAAATCTTCCATATCCAATATTTCAGGAGCTTTTTTGGTGGTGTAAGGACATATGTAACCACCTCTTGTGAAAGCCTTTATTTTTTGGCTTATCAATGCCAGCCTAACATTGTATCCATTCATCTTCTCTTCCACTGCAACTTCGGTTTTGAAGTGATTCACCAGCGATGGATTTAAAAGAAGAGTCCTTCTTATCTTGGGAAATCCCCGGACTATCTCAATTTTATTTCCAAAACAGATCATGGTGCCAGATTCGATGTGTCCAACATCCTTTCTGAACTGAAGCCCCTCTACTCCCTGGCCACTGTAGAACTTGATGTTCCCATTTTTAAAGGATCTTTCAAGATTTTCAGATTTTAGATCCAACATTTTGGGAAGTATTCCAATTATGAATTCTGGCATTGATACTTCAATTTCTTGGCCACATTCATCACAGCTTAAAAAAAAAATTTTGTGAGATTTTGATTTTCCCACTTTAACACTCATATCATGGCCACATCTAGAACATTGGATGGTGGAATGAATTCAACCAACCTCCTCAAGTTCTGCAATGTATTTTATAAGATCGGTCTTGGTGATTATTCCTACCAGTGACCCTTCGTCCTCCACAGGAATACCACTGTATCTGTTTTCAAGCATCATGGTTGAGACTTGTTCCAATGTAGACTCTGGATCAATGGTTCTAACGTTTTGTGTCATGACATCTTCCACCAGTAGGTTTCTTATCCTGGAATTTTTGTATTTGTCAGGCACGATTTTCCTGAAGGATATCATTGCATTTGCAACATCTTTAGCAGTTAAAATACCAACAAGAACATCATCTTCCACAACAGGTAGCCTTCCCACTCCGTTGTCTATTAAACATCTCCTTGCATGTACCAACCTATCTGTTGGACTTACAGTGATAATTTCATCTTGCATTCTGTCGGAAATTTTGGTGACGTTGTATGGTTTTCCCTTGCAGATTTCTAGGAAGCTAGTTTTTGTAAGAACCCCTATGACTTCATCTTTGCTTACAACAGGCATTCCATCGAGTTTTTCTTGGATCATTATCTGGGCAACTGTACCAAGGCTTTGATCTGCTTCTACAACCAGAGGATCTTGTTCCATTACAGTTGAAACATGGAAGTGTGATGGCGGTAGTTTTCCATATTTGGAAGATCCCAGTCTCATGGCTATATCCTTCTCTGTAACCATTCCAACAAGTTCTCGTACATGATCAGAATTGGTGTTGACAACTGGCAGTCTGGATATCTTGTGTTTTTTCATTAGTTTTAGGGCGTCTGGGATGTTCTGATCTTTATCCACCAGTACAATTTCTTCCTTCATTATGTCTTTTACGTGCATTTTATTCCCCCTAAACTTGTTTCATTATTGAATACCTTTTATAAGGTCAGTTTTGGTAATAACACCCACTAAAACATCACCATTTACCACAGCCAATCCATTTATATCATTTTCAATCATCATGTCTGCCGCAGTTGCTGCATCTTCATCTAAAGAAATTTTTATCATGTGGTTTTGCATGATGTCTCCAGCAGTCATCATTGAAACCACTCTGAAATTCTTCTTACTCTGACCATCTTCAGAGTTTCTGATGAAGTAGATCTTTTCAACATTCACCCCGGTCTCAGGATCTTCTATGTAGGCGAAGGATATGTGTTCATGAGTTATGATACCCACAGGCTCATTATCACGAATAACAATCATTTTGCCTATCCTATTATCTTCCATTAAACTTATAACATGGGCTATACTGTGATTTTCATTTACAGTAATTACATCCCCAGTCATAAGGTCTGAAACTTTCCATTTACCCCTTAACTTGTCGGTGTAAATTTTCATTAGGTCGGTTTTCGTGATTATCCCTGCTAGACCATCTTCATCTACTATAGGTACAGATCCAATGTGATTTTTTATTAAGAGCTCAATAACCTTCTGCACATTATCATCAGGGCTTGCTGTAATGGGATTTGAGCTCATAACCCTCTTTATTGATATTTTGTCCAGGGGTCTTGTTTTCCATCGTGGGCCTTTTCCTTTGAGTTTTTTGGTAAGATCCTTCTCTGTTACCATTCCAACCGGTGCCCCATTTCCATCAACCACAACCACCCTACTGATTCCATGGGAAATCATCAGGTTTCTTGCTTGACTCACATGCTGGTTCTCCTGAATCACGAATACTTCAGGATTCATTAATTCACTAATCTCCATCATTCAACCACCTCACAATGGTTTTGATATTTGAACCGAGTATCAGGGTTTTAATTTACTTACAGCCTTTAATATATCCCTTTCAGTGATTATGCCCTCCAATTCCCCGTTGTATACTACTGGTAATCCTCCAATGTTTTCATGTTCCATTGATGTGCAAAGATCTCCGAGTCTGGTATTTGCTGTGGTTGCAACTACATTCTTCTCCATTATTTCAGTTATGGTGGTGTTCAACACATCTTCGGCATCGTTGGAAATCATCCTTTCAAATGCACTGTTTTTTCCTAGGAATTCCAGTATATCTGTTGCAGTGACAATTCCCATTATTTTGTCCTTTTCTGGATGAGAAGTTTTACGTTCTTCCCCAACTACAGGAATTCTCCGTAATTTATTTCGAACCATTATTTTTGAGGCCCCTTCAATTCTAGTTCCCGGTGTTGTTGCAATGACATTCTTTGTCATGTAATCCTCCACAACTTCATCTGTAAGAACACCAGATAACAGAATTACAAAATCCCTTTCAGAAACTATTCCCACCATTTTATGATCTGCATCAACCACTGGAAGAGCTCCAATTTCCTTTTTTCTCATGATATCAATGGCATGATCAATGGAATCCTTATGGGTTATCACCTCAACATCTCTAGTCATAATCTCCTTAACTGATTCATTTATTGCACCAAGGAAATTTCCAGGATATTTTTCCTCCAGAATTTTGTACTTGTTTCCTCCTCCAAGAAAGTCAAGTATGTCCATGGATGTTACTATTCCAAGGATTTGACCAGTTCCAGGGTTGGTTATTGGAAGTCTGCGAAACTTGTTTTTTACCATTGTTTCTGCAGCTTCTTTTATTGTGGTTGTTTGAGGGGCTGTTACCACAGTTTTTTTTGCGATTGACATCACATCGCCTTCGTGTTCAGAGGCATGGGATTCAAATTCTAATGGGCCTCTATCTCTAGATTTTACTAAATTTATGGTTTCTTTTCTTCTCATCAATACACCTCTCGTGAAAGATGAATTAACACCTATTTTTTGTATTATTTTCTGGATTAAATTTGCAATAGAATGCAAGGATTAAAAATGAAGATTTAAATCCTTTTATTCCAGTAAATAAACGGTAATCTAATGTTATATACGATGAACTACCAATATGTAATCTACAAAACCTAAAAATAAGATTAAATTTAGAAGCCAAAGAGTTAATATTATAGATCAACTTAGATACGTTCCTAAAATATCTTCTCTAGCTATTATTCCAATAATATTGGATTCTTTTGCTCTTTGGGGTTCCTTTTTTATGTATACTGGATTTTCTACAACAGGCAAACGTCCAATATCATTATTTAACATGAGTTCAGCAGCCTGTTTGACAGAACTTTCATTAGTCACAACAATAGGCGGAGTAACCATCACCTTTTCTACCTTTATTGATTTATCAACGTTGTCCAAACCTTTTATAGCGTGGCCAGATTTAATAATGTCTTTACGAGTAATTATTCCTATTAATTTGTCTTTTTTGACAACAGGCAATCCGGAAAATCCTGATTCATCCATTAAAGCCCATACTTTAGACAAATGATCATCGTAGTTGGCCTTAACAACTTTTTTTGTAACTATTTCAGTTATGGTTGAATCATCTGTTGAAGATTCAGATCCAATCAACTCCTTAAGTATGTCTCCCATACTGAGGATACCAACCACCCTCATGTTCTCGGTTGACTCGACAACAGCAGCTTGAACTGAATCTGATTTAATCAAATTCTTAGCTACATCTCTGATATCCATTTCTGGTGTTGCCAGCAGTTTAGGACGTTTCATAATGACCCTTGCTTCGATATTGGATTTTGTCGAAGAGAGATACATGATGTCCCCCCTGCTGATTATACCTTCAAGACGATTTTTCGATAAAACTGGGATAGAACGGAACCATCCCTCCCTAAAAATTGATCTAACCTTTGTTGCTTGGGTGTCAACATTTACTGTAACAGGGTCAGAACTCATTATTTCTCCCACAGTCATCAAGTTAATCACCATCCAGATCTTCTTTACACTCCTCACAAACAAATTTACCATCAAACACATCTAAATAATCCACATAATTTCCACATACCTCACATGTGCCTGGCACCGAACTGTCAGAATCTGTGAATTCTTTCTGATTTTCCATCCTGGCATTTTCAACCAAGAGTTCTGTAAGTTCAGGCGAAACCATGAGAACATCTGTAGAAGTTAAGATCCCGACTAAAATTCCGTTATCTATAACTGGAAGTCTTCTAATACTATTTTTTGCCATTATTCTGGCAGCTTGATTGAGTTCACTTCCGGGATCAATAAAAATAAGATCTTTCGTCATGATCTGGCCAATGTTAATTTCATTAGCCGTCAAATTTTTAGCAACAACCTTTGCAATGATGTCGCTTTCAGTAATTATCCCAAGAGGTCCTGTTTCACCTTTAATAACTAGACTTCCTATTTTAAACCTTGACATCAATACAGCAGCATCTACAACAGTCGTTTTAGGATCTGCTGTGATCACACTAGGTGTCATGGCGTCGTGCACTGTCACTTTAGTATCCATCTCCATAAAAAACCTCCTATTTTACATTTAGAAGCTTATGAACTTGTGGTATGGTTAATACATCGATATATTTCCCTGCTACTTCTGACAATTCAAACAACTTTTGGGTACCGTCTGCCCAAACTGTAATAGGACTCACCGGTTGAAGTACCATGACCAATTCTGAGGTCTTTTCTACTTCATCTGCAATCCTAGAAGCTATAGAACTTATCAGTTCTACTTCAGTTTGAGGCATCACAACTACTTTGATGTATGTATTTATCTCTTCATCTCTTAATAGTTTTATGGATTTAAGTTCCAAATCCAAGATATCAGCGTAATTATTGGAAGCCCCATGTTCTGGTAATTTAATATCTAACGAGACATAATCAAGCAAATGAGCTATTTTATTCAGTTCAGCTGGTAAAGTTCCATTCGTTTCAAGCATGGATTTGAATTCATATTCTTCAAGAAATTTTTTAATGAAATTAGAATGTAATAATGGTTCTCCTCCAGTGAATGAAATCGAATGAAAATCTGGTGTTATAATAGAGTTAACTTTTGAATACAGTTCATCGGTTGATATTAATTCCCCATATTGAGGATTTCGACTTTCTGGAGTGTCACAGTAACTGCAATCTAGGTTACAACCTGAAAACCTCACGAAGATTTGCCTTCGCCCGATTAAAGTTCCCTCTCCTTGAAAACTTGAAAAAACTTCGTTAATATTAGTTTTTATTTTAAACTCCCCCAGAAATCTTTATTTGGAATTTTTAGTGAAGTAAGCGCCCTGTCCAATACCTTCATTTACACAAATTTGAACGCTTGAAATTCCAGGGTTTATTTTTATTAAACTGCCGTACAGTTCTGTGGCGAAGTACTCGGAAAGTTCTTCTGCGGATGTTGATTTAAGATCCAGAAGCATACAATCTTCATTTGGGAGCATGTAATTTTTATCCCCTATTGAAAATTCAATTGGCCCCTCAATATTCGTGAAGTTAATTTTAGGATTTTTGAGTGGAATTAAAACTCTATGATCCATTTTTTTACACAGATCTCTGACTATTTTCTTGACCTCTTTAAAATCAACCACAAATCCAAACTCACCAGATCTATCCCCTTCAACCACCACATCTACGATGTAAGAATGGCCATGTATGACTCCACATGACTCGTGTTCAGGAATCATGTGGGCCGCGGAAAATCTCAGGTTTGCATGTATCCCATTTATTACAATTTTCATTTTAAACTCCTATTGTATATTATAATGATTAAAACACCTTTGTTTTTGTTATATCAGATTTTATGTCTGAAATTTCCTGGATGTATTTATCACAAGCAATTTCTGCTATTTCTTCAACATGGCTAGCCTCTATACTTAGACCTGCCTCCAATAAAGCTGCAGTTTCAACGTCTGCGGGAGTTCCATTTTCAGTCAAGTTCAATGCAAAGTGGATCTTCATGCTGCTTACAGAACATGTGGCTATTGAGACCGATAGTTTGCCCTTTATATTACCCTTATCAAAGAATAAATCATCTCCTTCCCTTGATGTAACCATTCCCCAATCATTTAGCAAATCTTTAACAATTAGCACAAAAATGCGCTGCCTATGGTAGCATAAGTTTAGATCTGCAGGTTGTGAATCGAAGTGTTCAATTATGAAATGGAGCATATTGTCTCCTTTGATCTCGATTCCAATATCTTCAAAATCAATTAAGTTGTTTGGATGAATTTCCATAGGTCCGGTCCAACTTACAATGCTTGAATCCTTTATACCAAATGTTTTAAATGCCCAATAAGGTTCTATTTGGCTGCCATCATAGCAAGTTTCATTTTCGAGTTTCAAGTGTTTCATATATTTCAAATCCTAATGATTATATTCCATTCAAGATTAGTTTAGTGAATGTTTCTATTTACTAATTTGTATACACTGTATTTTATAGATATTTCATCACGGCTGAAGCTCCCTATAGCCAGTATTTTGGTCAAATACCCTTTTGAATTCTTTTTCAGCTTCAATTATACACACTTCTGCTGTTGTATGAATAATACATCCTTCTAACAAGTGTCCACCAAAGACTGATCCATCTTCAGCAGCTACCGCCATATGAATGTGCACACCATCTGCTGAAATTGTGCCCTCAACAGAAACGATCTCAAAAAAGCCTTCAAACAATTTTTTAGTCCCGTTCGACATTCTTAAATGGGTTCTAGTTAAACTTCCAACCACCGACACTATCACTCCAGAATTAAATTCAATGCTGTCACTAATATTTTCCAAACTAGTTTTTAAATCATCTCCAGGTAGCAGTCTTGAAACTATCATATTTAATAATGGAGTAAACTGTTAAATTAATCCATGAGAGCCAGACCACGAGATTTCATATACACCACCGATGATCTGTTCTTCGCTACAACAACTTATCTGCATCCCCATGACAGAATATTATCATTTTTAAGGTATATTCCTGATCTAAATGGTGACAGGTCATTAAACAGCAAGAAGTATATCAAGGTGGACTCTAAAAAAGCCTACGATTTTTTAGGAACAAATTATCCTGACTACCTATTCGACTGTGACATCACAGGTGTTCAGATGATGGGAGTTCCAAATGAGAAGATCGAAAATGTACTGCAACCCACAGAACGCCTCAACGAGATCATGGATGGTGAAGAAAGGAATCCCCTTCTTGAAAAGGTTGTTAAACTCGCAGATACCTTTCATGACCACACAGGATTATCCTACAACAAGATGGGCGTTTCAGGATCTATTTTACCGGGCCTTTACATAGAAAATGCTTCAGACATAGATTTTGTAATTTACGGCCTAAAAAACCATAGAATGATCATGAAATCTTTTGCAGAAATTAAAGAAGCTAACGGTGTATTGAAAGCTGTGGGGGAAGATTACTGGCAAAAACTCTACAAAAAAAGGATTGTTGATTCCTCATTGTCCTACGATGAATTCCGATGGTATGAATCTCGTAAACATAACCGGGGATTAATAGATGGAACTCTCTTTGACATTCTTCAGACCAGAGATTGGGATGAAATTTCAGGCACATTTGGAAAGACCAGATACAGCCCAATGGGTACGATAGAAATAGAATGTACAGTTTCAGATGCTATTGCAGCCTACGATAATCCTGCAGTGTACAAGGTTGAAGATGTTACCGTTTTAAATGGCCTTGAAGTCCCTATTAGTGAAGTTGCTTCCTACACACATACCTACTCTGGACAGGCGGTGGAGGGAGAACGTGTTGTAGCAAGGGGTAAGCTTGAGAAGGTGATGAACGAAACAACTTCGTACAGGTTGATAGTTGGAACCACACGTGAATCTGTTGGGGAATACATCAAACTTAAGAATCTAAGAATAACTTAATAACTTGATTATCCTAATTAACATGTGTTATATTTTAGTACACTTATTAGTATAAACTCGATCCAACTGGGGGAAATTTGATGAAAGATACAGTTAACATAGGACTTATAGGTTTTGGAACCATTGGAAGTGGTGTTGTCGAAACCCTGAATAAAAATATTGATCTGGTAGAGAACAAAGTAGGAAAAAAGGTTAAATTAAAAAAAGTTGTGGATCTGGACATAACCACCGATAGAGGGGTAGAAATATCTTCAGATGTTCTTTCCACAGATATTAATGATATTCTTGATGATCCAGATATAGAAATTGTTATCGAACTAATGGGAGGTTATCAGCCCGCACTTAAATTCATTACAAAAGCCATGGAAAATGGCAAACATGTTGTAACTGCTAACAAAGCTCTTTTAGCTAAACATTGGGATGAAATCATTTCAACAGCCCAAAAAAATGATGTCAGAATTTGCTTTGAGGCAAGTGTAGGTGGAGGAATACCGTTATTACAACCCCTAAATGAGGGACTTTCAGCCAACAATATTCAATCAATTTATGGTATCATCAACGGAACTGCTAATTACATCCTTACAAAAATGACTGATGAAGGACTGGAATTTGAGGATGTGCTCAAAGAGGCACAAAAAAAGGGTTATGCTGAAGCTGATCCAAGTTTTGATATTGAAGGAGACGATACTGCACAAAAATTGATTATACTTACCATACTAAGCTTTGGAAAGTACATTAAACAGGACAACTTCCATGTTGAAGGCATAACCTGCATCACACCTGAAGATATCAGTTTTGCAAAGGAAGAACTCAACTCATGCATCAAGCTTTTAGCAATTGCCAAACTAGTTGATGGAAAACTGGAAGTTCGGGTCCATCCTACAATTGTACCACTTGACCACCTACTATCCTCTGTAAATGGTGTTTTCAATGGTGTTTATTTGGTTGGAGATGTGGTTGGTCCGGTTATGATGTACGGTCCTGGTGCAGGTATGATGCCTACAGCCAGTGCAGTTGTGGGAGACTGTATTGACATAATAGAAAATATGGAAAAACCAGTTTTATACGGCCCTAAAAGTTGTACTGTAGAAAAAATTAAGGATATTTCAGATCTAGAATCCAAATATTACCTTCGATTGATCACCAAGGACGAACCCGGAGTACTCCATAAAATATCTGGAATTCTAAGTAAATACAACATTAGCATAGGTTCAATGACACAAAAACAGCATGATAAACCAGGAATACCCATCTTCATGGTTACTCATTCAGCCCTTGAAAGAGATATGAGATCTGCTGTTGAAGAAATAGATCAACTGAAATGTGTCAACGACAAAACCGTGTTTATCAGGGTTCTTTAACCCTAAACCATGGTTCTACTTTTTTTGAAATTCTTAAGTCTTTTTTTGAGTGATTTATGATCCTTCATTAATTTTAAATATTTAGTAATACAAATATTAGTAATACATATTACAATAAGAAAACGATGATAACTGTTACAAACATTAAAGAGTATTTGTACTGCCCAGAAAAACTAAATTTAAGGCTTGAAAATTTAGACATTACAACAGAAGAACAAATTTCTGGAAAAATATCCAAAGAAGCCTTTAAAGGTTTTGATAGCATAGTACAACGAAATTTATGGGTTTTGAATGGGAAGATGAACATCAGAGACATTTTAAATGAACTCTTCAAAGATATGCCCTCATTCCTTGATACGATTTACAGACGATATCAAGAGGAAGGAATCGAAGATCCATCCCCAATATTTGAAAGTCTGAAGGAGGATATGAGGTTCAACTCATGGTTGATAGCAATAAAAACTCAGAAATTATTGAATGACGGCATCAACGGATCTGAAGCAGTTAAGATTCTTTATCCTCCCTCTTTTATTGAATTTAAAATTGAAAATCCCGAAGTGGGTCTCGTTGGTATGATCGATAAAATTGAGATCATCGACGGAACTTATTATCCAATTGCAATTAAAACCAATTTACCACCTTTAAACGGAGTTTGGGAATCTGATGCCATTCAATCTTCGGCTTATTCATTTTTGATGGAAGAAGAATTTAATAAGGACGTTGCAGTGGGATTTATTAACTACACTAAGATTGGATCAAAACAACCTGTGGTAAACAGCCCCCTTCTAACCAACAAGTTCATAGAAATTTTCGAAAAACTTTGTGATATGATCTACGAAGGAAAAAAGCCTGAAATCCATATAAATATCAACAAATGTCGTTTATGTGAATACTCTACCATGTGTAGCTACTGTAACCAACATTTACTATGAAAAATTTAAGCAAATCCACTAAAAGATTGCAGAAAGAAATTAAAGATGTTAATTTGTAGATATAATTCCCATAATATCTTGGTAACTCAAACTACCAGATCCTTGTGTCTCTTAAAAAATTGATCCACACCAAAAAAAAATGTTAAGAAAATATTAACTAAGATATTCATGACAGCTTTCTCACAATATTTTCAACAACAAATGTCAACAAGTAAATTATCGATGCGTAATCAGGTATAACAAACGATAACAGTATTGCACCAATAACTATCAATACAAATGCTACGTTAACTCTCCAAGTAATTTTAATTTCCTTTTGATCAACATTTTCGTTGATGAAGTTATGACTTGAAGCATAGTGCCAGTTCAGGAAGAGTAACAGTGCAATACCCATCATGTTCAGGTTGAACACAAAATGGGCCGTCATTGTCCCTCCATAATCCCCTGTTAAAGTTTCTGAAAATGGTACCAAAACTATGAATAAAAGCCAGATCACGTTGATCCAAAGTAATGTTCCGTTAATATATTCTATCTGTTTAAAAAATTTGTGATGTATCTTCCAAAAAATTGATAACAACAGGAAACTAACAACCATCGAAATTAAGTTGGGGATCAAACCCACCAATGCCGCTCTTAGTGCTGAATCCGTAACTGGTGGAGTAAGTTGAGGTACAGCTAAACTCAAAACCAATAGAGTCATTGCAATTGCAAATATCCCATCGACCAATGTTTCAAGTCGTTTTGTGTCCATTAATTGATTATCACTATTCATAATTAAATTCCCCCTAAAAAAATTAATACTACAATCTGGAGATTTATGTTTCGAGTTTAAATATTATTAAATAAAAGTTTTTTTGTTTTATTCTCCCAAATAATCCACAGTTTAAAAAATTGATCCCCCTATCCAAGGAAAACCATTGAATAAATCTGCAAACGATTGTTGAAAGAAAATTAAAAATAATGTTCCCACAAATCTTAGTTTAACAGAAAATTCAATATCTTAAAAACTCAACAAAAAAATTAGAAATAAGTACGGCTTAACAAACTAGATAAACCGTTAAATTATTTGAATAACCCCATTAAATGGTATTTAGTTGGATCTGATCATGGTTAATACCATTTTGTACCTTTCAATGGCATTCAGTGCATGAGGTTCATTTGCAGGCATTATAATGAGTTCTCCCTTGTTTACTATGTTCTTTTCACCAGAAATTATTATTTCTGCAGTACCATCAACAACTTGAACCATTGCATCAAATGGTGCCGTGTGTTCGCTCAATCCTTCTCCCTTATCAAAAGCGAAAATAGTTACTGTTCCTGTTTCTTTCCTTATTATTTCACGGCTCACAACAGCATTTTCTTGGTAGTCAATGAGATCTTCTACTTTTAGTGGTTTTGATTTCAGTTCTTCGGACATTCTTTTTATCTCCTTAAAAATTCATTTTAATCAATGAAACGGAATACTATTTGGATTTAATTAGTTCTAAGAGTTCATTGCAAAATTCAACAAAATCCCTCTCAAAATTCATGTATTCCCTTGCTGCATCAATATCATTAACATCGTAATCCTTTTTTGAAATCGTGACTTCAAATCTTGTTTCAATGGCCTCCCTCAAAGAATCCGACAAAAGAGTTTCAAGTGCAGTTTTGTCCTGATTTTCTATAGCTGAATACGCTTTTAGAATGATGTGTTCTCTGTTAAGACCAGAGTGTTTTATTCCTGTGTATGGCTTTCCAACACCAACCATATGAAGGCGGACAGCAGTTTCAAAAAACCATTGATCAGCAACTTCAGCTGCTTCCCCACTTAACTCCCTAACAATTACTGCATTATCAAAGGCTTCTTTAAGCTCAGTTTCAAATTCTTTTTTAACAAAAGGCAGAACATAGTTGACATTTTCCATTTCTAATGCAAGCTCAGCAGCTGTAACTATTGGTCCATCCATTGTATCGTAATATATCGTCATATATCCACATACCAAGATTGTTACTGGAACAATTTTACTTATTTCATACTGTGATTAATTATTATATTTTTTAAAGAATATAGAATTGTTGATCTAAATTAAATTAATTGTTTTCATAACCCGTTAAAAGGACTATGTAGCTTTAAAATTGTAT
Organism: Methanobacterium lacus; assembly: GCF_000191585.1. Lineage (NCBI taxonomy): Archaea > Methanobacteriati > Methanobacteriota > Methanobacteria > Methanobacteriales > Methanobacteriaceae > Methanobacterium > Methanobacterium lacus. Next base: position 275,043 of record NC_015216.1, on the reverse strand, counting down.
CTGAGTGCCAGGGAAGATTATTTGGAGTAGTTTTGTCAAAACAAAAATATAAATCTACATAGGTATATAGTATAAATGGTGATTTTATGGATAAACAGGCTGAGGAATTAATGAAAAAATGTGAAAGTATGGATGATACATCAGTGATGGGTTCTTGCGAAGTTTTACTTAACATGATGAAGGACAAAAATGTGACCCTAGATGAAGACCCAAATCAAACCTACCTTGGAATGGCTGAAAATTTAACTCCAAAGGATGTTTCAAAAGTACTACAGTTAGCATTAAAAGTTAGAGAAAGTGGAGACATAACTGATACTGAACTCAAAAATGCTGCTAGCAGATTAATCAGAGCAATTGAAATGAGTTAATCCATAATTAACTTTTTTTTCTTCATTTCTTTCAAATATTCCAGTTTATAATTGAATTAAATACAGCGTTATAAAACTCTTTTTTTAATTTCGGCATTTATAAGTTCTTGTAAGTCCATAAGTTATTATCAGGTGTTACCATGGACGATAAAAAAACCAATGAACTTATGGCTAAATGTGAAAATAACAAGGACGATCCCGCCTTGATGAAAGAATGTAAACAAATGTTAAACACAATGGCAGAAAATAATGTCGAAATGGAAGATATGCCCAATCAGAGCTATACCAACATGGCAGAAAATATTTCCGCAGAGGATGTTCCAAAGGTACTGGCAATGGCACTTAAAATTGCAAAAAGTGGCGACATCCAAGACACTGAATTGAAAATTGCCGCAGAAAGATTAATTAGGACGTTAGAACCATTATAATGGTTCTAAAACTTCCTCTTTCCAATTTTTTTTATATCAAATAATGCAGTATCAGCAATAGCCATAACAGCCATTACCCCTGCCTGTACAGGATCTGTTACTACAAGATCCGCCTTTTCAGTCACACTTCCAGGCATGTTGAGGCTTATCACTATAACGTCATGCTCCTCTTTAATATCTTCAATGGCATCTGAAATTTTACCACCCATGAGTGAACCTGCAAGCACAAGGGCACCAATTCTAGGAAGTCTTGCAACTGCAGATACTGCTTCTGCAAGTTCTTGTTCTCCAACCAAGGGTATGGTATCAACACTGATTCTTTCACCCCTAATATTGTGGCGATCCGCCTCTGTAATTGCTCCTTGTGCAACCATCGCAACTTGCGCACCTCCCCCAATGATGATTATTCTTTTTCCGTATATTTCTCCCAATGATCTGTGTGTTATTACATCGTCAACATTTCCATGGGTAAGAATATTGTGTGCAAGGGTTTCAATATCCTTAACATCTTCCAGTTCCATATAAACTGAAGCAGATTCATCCTTTTCTACAAATAGATGTGTGTATGATATGTTTATCCCACATTTAGCCATCATTTCTGTTATATCCCTGAGTACACCAGGTTTGTTATGGGCTTTTATTGTAATGGCAAATTCTTTCATGTTATCTCCTTTAATTAATTAGAATTATTATGGAAATTCTTACTAAATAAATTATCTTGATTTAGTTTATTTGAGTGCATCATTTCCTTACTAACGTTCGTTCGTTAACTTTATGTAGTAGTTCAAGGATAACAAAATGCAACCCATAAGATGTATTCATTAAACATAATTTGAATTTATTATGGTTTTTAGAATTATATGAACAAAAAATAGAGTAATAAAGTTAGCTTTAGGATGAAAACAACTTTAAGTTTAATTAATATTCGTTAGTTCGGTTTATTGACGAATTGATGATGGAGCATAGTAATTTATGAAAAAAGAAAACAGTCCCCAAGAGACATTAACCACCAAAGAACGTATTTTCGAAGCATCTGTCAATCTTTTCTCTCAAAAGGGTTTTGATGCTGTTTCTATGAGGGAAATAGGTAGAGAAGTTGGGATTAGAGAAAGTTCAATTTACAACCACTACAAAAATAAGGACGCAATATTAGAAAACATAATCAACCATTTAATAGATGAATTGGGAGCTATAAGTTTTACAGATGAAGAAATGGACGCATTAATTTCTGAAAGTCCTGAATTATTCTTTGAAACAGGTTCAAGGGAATTTTTTAATGGAATGTCCAATCCCAAAACAGAAAAAATTTGGAGGATCTTGTCAATTGAAGTATTTCACAACGAAAAGATCAAAACTTTTTTTGTCAACGAGCTCCTTGAGAGCCCCATAAATGAGTGGGAGAAAATATTCACTAAAATGATGAAAAAAGGCATTATTAAAGAGTACGATCCGAGAGTTCTTGCCAGGGAATATTTTTCATTCGCACTGTATCTATTCTTTGAGTACTTCATACTGAAATATGATACAAAATACTCCTCTTTTACGGATATGGCCTATAATAAAATGATAGATCATACAAATTTTATATTAAAAACTGTAAAAATTGAAAGCAATGACAATTCAAATCATAAGAAGAGTTAATACTACAAGTAAGTATTTAAAACCAAATTTTCATGGTACAAAAAAATGGAAACTGAAAAAAACAAATTAAAGGACAATACTAACTCTAAAAAATTTAAAAAAGTCCTTTTAATGGGTTACAACGGAGCAAACAACACAGGTTCAGAAACCAGGTTAATTTCCATCATTGAAGATATTAGAACTGTTCTTGGAAAAGATGTTAAGCTTACAATTCCCACCCTCAATGAAAAAAATCTCAGACGGTACATAGAAGAAGATGAGCATTTAAAAATTGTTCCCATACCCTCCATATACTTCTTTGCCCTGAAAGAAATTGTTAAAAAACAGGATCTGGTTTTACTTGTGGAGGGAAGTTGTTACATGGATACCTGGACTTCAGCTCTTTTGTGGGCGTTTTTATGGACTACAAGGTGTGCATATAATCAGGGCATTCCATGTATTGCATATGCTGTGGACTCAGGAGAACTTTCCAGGTTCAACAAATTTTTAGTGAAAAAAGAAGCAAACAAAACAGACCTCATAATAACAAGAACCACATATGCAAGGGAGCGTTTAATTGATATAGGTGTCAAGGCCCCAATAGTAAGCACAGCAGACTGTGCATTCACATTTGAAACAAAATTAGAAGCTAAAAACAGTCTTAAAAAAATTTGGAACTCGGAAAACCCCGCCTCAACTGAAGGATTTGTTGGAATGGCTGTGGTGGACTTTCATCTTTGGCCAGTTGTAATAAGACCCTGGGGAAGAAAGGTAAACCTATACAAATGGCCTTATTACTTCTCAAGATCCAGATCCAGGGTTTTAAGAAGTGAGAACTTGAGTAGGAACTGGGCCCGTGAAGCAGACAGGATCGTTGAGCTGCACAGTAAGAACATAATCATAATCTGCATGGAAGAGTTGGATGAACCACTTGCAATTGAAATTAAAAATAGAATGAAACACTCTGAAAAGGCTCAGATCGTTTCCGCAGGGACTTACAACGCATCCCAGATTACAGAAGTCCTAAGAAGTCTTGAGCTACTAATAACATCTAGGTACCATGCAGGAGTGTTATCCATGAAGGCATCAGTACCTCAAATAGGCATTGGGCATGATCAACGGCTTAAAGGATTGTATAAAGACATTAAGATTGAAAAAGAATTATTTATAGACTATCCTGAGGATAACTCCAAGGTGGAGGTCATATGGAAAAGCCTTTCAAAAAAGGTGGATCAGCTTATTGAAAATCCCAAACACACGAAGGAATTAATTAGAAAATGTTATCAAAAACAGGTTGAACTGTCACTAAATAACAAAAAATACCTTAAAAACTTTTTATTTGAACACGAGGATGTGATGGTTTGAAAGACAGAATTTTCATAACTGGAGCAACCGGATTTTTGGGCACCCATATCGCTGAAAGAATGATAAAAAAACCTAATACATCATTAATACTTCTTGTAAGGGGTAATAATTATGATGAAGCTGTTAAACATCTTTCAAGAAGTTGGTGGGAATCTAAAACCCTTATGAATGAATTGAAGGAGATTAATACTCCCAATTCCAAGATCATGATCCTGCAGGGTGATGTAACCCAGGATTTACTGGGACTCACCCCGGAAAATTTCAGATATCTAGTTGAAAATGTAACTCATGTGGTACATGCCGCTGCCGATCTAAGATTGAACAGTTCCATTGAAGATTTGAGAAGAATTAATCTTCAGGGAACTCAAAATATGATTAGAATGGCTTTAAAAGCCAAAAATTATCTGTTAAAAAAGTTTTCCCACATTTCTACAGCCTACGTTGCTGGTAAAAGGAAGGGTTTAATTGAAGAAGATTCTTTAAGTGGTAAATCTGGATTTAAATCCAACTACGAACAAAGCAAATTCGAAGCAGAAGAAGTTGTTCGAAAAGCAGACTTGCCCTTTGTAATATTAAGGCCTGGAATGATAGTGGGAGATTCTACTACCGGCTACATCAAAACTTTCAACACCATATACTCACTAATACGTCTTTATATGAATGGATTACGATTTTTTCCAGTTTCTAAAAATTTGAAGATCAACATGGTACCGGTAGATTACGTTGCAGATGCCGTTTGCATCATTACCTTAAATGAAGATTCAAACACTAAAACATTCCATTTAACTGGTCCATATAAAAACAGCCCCACTGTTGAGGAGCTGGTCAGTTTAGTCAAAACATGGGCTTCTGAAAATTTAGATTTAAAGCTTCCCAAACCCCTGTACATTCCATTATCCCCAATGTTACACCTTGCAGAAAGATTTCTAAATACTGATCATGGCATGGGTAAGGTTCTTCATGAACTCGAACCTTACATGAAGGAAGACAGAATTTTCGACTCCAAAAACACTGAACTTATCATGGGAGAATACCCCCTTAATTGGGTCGATTATCTGCCTAAATTATTGGAATTCGCCTCATATTACGGATTTTTTCACCGTTCAACGCGAACAGTACATGAACAAATAATTTACAGATTAAACAGGAGTTTACAAGTAGATTATTATGATATTGTGGAGGGTGACTACCTAAAATTAACTGCACCGAACTTTAAAGATCAAGTTTCAAAGGTCTTAAACGGGCTCTTGGCCATGGGCATCAAGAAAGGTGACCGTGTAGCAATTGCAGGATTTAACAGTAGCCGCTATCTGTCGCTTGATGTGGCAATTGGACTATTGGGAGCAGTTAATGTTCCTATCTATTACACCAGCCCAGTGAATGAAATAAATGAGATATTACAAGATTGTGATGCATCCATAATATTTTTAGGCACCCCTGAATTGCTGAACAGTTCAAATAAAATTAACATTCCAGTGGTATCGTTCTACAGAGATCATGACAGCCACTCAAAAATAGTTTCATGGAGTGAATTTTTAAATCCTGAAACTGATGTGTTGATCGAAGATCTTGCTGAAATTATTACACCCGTAGATTTTAACGATACTGCAACCATACGCTACACATCAGGTACAACTGGGAAACCAGCAGGAGTTCGTTTCAGCCATGGAAATTTAAGGTGGATGGCAGAATTTATTGCATCGATACCCCCGTGGTCAGATCGAACATCCAATATCAAATATTTATCGTTTTTACCCATGAACCATGTTGTTGAAGGAATTTTAGGAACATATTCTCCATATTACGCTCCTGCCTCCCTTGAACTTTACTTTCTTGAGAACTTCCACGAACTGGAAGGAGCCCTCCCCAAGGTTAGGCCAACCATTTTTTTCTCGGTTCCAAGGTTCTATGAAAAAATTTGGTCCAAACTTCATAGGAAATGGTTGGGAGATATGTACCTAAACACAACAAGAAGAGGATTGAAACATGTCTATGGAAAAATATTGAAAAGAGTCCTTCTTAAAATGGCAGGTTTGGATGAATGTGCACAGTTAATAGTGGGTTCTGCACCGATAAGTGAAGATCTTCTCAGAGCATTTCATGAACTGGGGATCGAAATACATAATGCATACGGACTGACAGAAGCACCACTACTGACCATAAACAGATTGGGATCAAATGTCATTGGAACTGTTGGAACTCCCCTTCCAAAAACCCATATCTCCACAACTGAAGATGGGGAAATAATTGTTAAAGGTCCCCAGTTAACATCAGGCTACTACAACAACAACCAAAAAAATAAACACCACTTCAATGAAGGATGGTTTAAAACAGGGGATTACGGTCATTTGACCAAGAACGGAAATTTAGTGATCACTGGAAGAAAAAAAGAGATGATAGTGAACTCCTATGGCAAAAGTATTCGACCACTTAAGGTGGAAGGTAAACTCAAATTAATTGAAGGTGTATCAGAAGTCATGCTTGTGGGAGATCAAAAACCCTACTCCATAGCAATGATCTGGATGACCGAAACCTTCGACCCCGCACAATTCAAAATCGATCTTAAAAAAATCAACCAAAACCTTTCAAATCCTGAAAAAATCAGAAAATGGATGGTTATGAAAGATGAACTTTCCATTGAACATGGAGATATCACAGCAAATCTCAAATTAAAACGTCAAAACATTCTAAAGAAATATGAAACATCTGTAAACATGATCTACCATAAATCTTGGAATGAACTGCTCAAACAAAACCCTGAGATAGTTTTCTATGGCGATGATGGTGAAGATCATGGGCATTAAACTTAGAATCTTAACTGTTTGGATCCCAAAATTCCTAATTAAAAGGGAATTGAATGGAACAAACAACATAACCAACAATTATCTAGACCAGCTCATTGTTGAACAAGGTGGAGCACCACCAAAACAGGAAGTTTTAAAGGGAAATCTTGCTGACAGAAGAAAAATGATGGCAATGGGCCATAACAAACGTGTGAAACTGTTGATGGATCTTTTGGGTGAAACCACAGCCATGGAAGAGGGGAGTAAAAGGATGTTTGAAGCCGGGTTAATACTCGGTCAAAATGCTCGAAAGGGTCTTGGAGTTGGAAACGGTGTGGAAGACACCATTAAAGCTGCTAAAATACTCTACAAAATCTTGGGAATTGAATTTTCTACCGAAAATACAGATGGTAACATCATCCTATGGGTTAGTTCGTGTGCCCTTTCCAAATATTACACTCCCCAAACCTGTAGTATCCTAAGTTATGCAGATAAAGGTGTTTTGAAAGGTTTGAATAAAAATATGGACTTAAAATTTGTAGAAAAGATCACATTGGGTTCAAAAAGATGTAAGGCTTGTATAAATATGGAAGGGGGAATTTGATGAAAGTAGTAGTTGTTGGATCTGGAGCTGGAGGAGCTTCAGCTGCAATGGAACTGTCCAAAAATGGCCATAAAGTCACTATTCTAGAATCTGGAAAACCATTCAAACCATTCACAAGATTAATGACCTTAACAGAACCTCTGAAAAAGTTGGGTTTGCTTGGGAACGAAAGCAACATAATGAGAATTTTTCCACCCATGAATGTTGCAAGATCAAGCCAAAAACTCGTGGTCGTAAGGGGAATTACTCAGGGCGGTTGTACGGCAATATCCTGTGGAAACATGGTGAGGGCTGAACATGGTTTGAAAGAGTTGGGATTGGATCTCACTCCAGAATTTGAAACCATCGAAAATCAAACTTCAATCAATTCAGTTCCAAAAAATAGATGGAGACCACTCACACAAAAAATGTTTGAAAGTGCTGAAGAATTAAATTTGAAACCCAGTCCAACACCGAAAGCTGTGGAATTTCATAAATGTACGTCATGTGGACTCTGTGAGATGGGCTGTCAAACAGGTGCTCGTTGGGATTCTGGTAAATTATTGGACATTGCCATTGAGAATGGGGCAATTCTACACACATCTTCAAAAGTTCAAGAGATTTTAACACGTAACAATCAAGTTTATGGAGTTTCAGTAGAAAGAGGAAAATCCAACCAAGTATATCCTGCAGATGCTGTTGTATTGGCAGCTGGAGGAGTTGGAACAGCACAAATTTTGAAGAAATCAGGAATTTACTGCGAAGACAAGTTGTGGGTTGACATTGTATTAACCCTAGGAGGAGTTGCAAAAAATTCAAAGCAGTTAAGAGAACCGCCAATGGCATGGTACAGTTCACAAAAAGATTACATACTCTCCCCCTACATCGACATACTTTCACATTACTTCCACAAACCTTGGCGTGATGTTTCTTTAAAGGACAGGGTGGGAATCATGGTGAAACTCGCAGATGTGGAAAATGGTGCTGTATTTGAAGATGGAACCATCGAAAAGGAAGTCACCAACACTGATGAAGCAAAGTTAGATAAAGCCATACTCAAAGCAAAAAATATCATGGAAAGTTCTGGAGTATCAGGCCCATTTGTTAAGGGAATGTACAATGGAGGCCATCTTGGAGGAACAGTTCCATTAAAAAAGAAAGATGTTTCTTCTATGCGTTCATCTGAATTGCCTGATGGGCTTTGGATTGCTGATCTGTCATTGGCTCCCCAATCACAAGGGCTTCCGACCATCATGTTAACCAGTGCTCTGGCAATGAGAGTCTCCAAAAAAATATGTGAATAATTATTCTAATGAAATTGCAGCAGTAAATAAAAGAATGGAACCTTCAATGGTTATAAAAGGAATTGGAGGAAATTATCCAGTTTCTTTTTCCTTTTTCAATTGGTCTAATTTGAGTTTGGCCCTTCTGAAATTACTTAAAAAACTGTCCTTTTCTGTTATTGGCGTAATTTCAAGTCCGAGTTGACGGTGTTCTTCGATCCATTCTTCGTTAAATACTGGGATCTCCATTTTTATTGGTTCTTCAGTTGGATTTACCACTATAAGGTTTCGGTAAGGAAACTGTGTTTCGACTATATATCCTCCAACACTCACGATATGCATTGGACTTACAACGAACTTCATTCAATCACCATTTTTAATTCTTCATTTTCTTTAGTCTTTAAAAATTTGAGTATCATAAGAATGATACTACTATGCCCAGTATTCCTATGATTGAAACTCCTGCAACTGCGGGGTAGAACTGTTTGTTGGTAAATATGGGTGAAAATGCACTCATAATTGCCATTAATATTGGGAATATTAATGCGACTGCAATTGTTATCAGAATATTCCAACTGAATAGGTTTGGCGGAATTCCCAAAAATAATGTTGTAAACAGGCTAGCCAACACAAACATGAGGAATCCTCGGGTAATGTAAACATAAGCCCTGTATTTAGCAGCGTATTCCATCAATGGACCTTCTATCACATCGGCCTTAGTTTTCAATATGACGAATGGGTACTCGTTTAGGAGTATCATGTATCCAATGAAGAATACTATTGCACCTAGTACACCGGCCATTGTGAAAAGAATTGGACCATGAATCTGCTGATAGTTCACAATTCCACTCAGGTAAATGGATTTTGAAAGTGCCACCGGTATAAATAGTGCTATGTAAAGTGGAAACGAACCAAATGCTATTAACCTAAATGCCCTCAGTGAACTGAGTTCTTCCATAAAAGTTCTGGTTGTGTTTGGATGTTTAGCTCCCTTTACTATGTCTGGAAATGGCATATTAAGTGACATTATTGATTTAGATAGGGAACCCATGAACATATAAATGACTTCTTCAATCTTCAACAATCCCACAATTGCTATTATACTTGTTAGTGCTGCTAATGCGTATAACTGTGGCATTAAGAACAATAATATGAATATTACTGATAAAAGACTTACTAATGGAAGCGCATTGTACAGTTTGGGCATTGGTGAATTTGGGTTTATTGTTTGTTTGAAGAAAAATTTAAGGGGCGCCATAATACCTGCACTGGATATTGGTGGACCTACCCTTTGTTGTATTCTTGCGTGAACAAACTTCCTCTCAATCCCTGGAAGCCATACACTGACTATTAATGCAACTAACAACGTTCCTATTACGGCTATTAGGGAATTTACTGCTGTCATCATGATCTCCTTTTATATTTTGATTATCTGAATTGCACGATCTGTGCATGTGAAACAGGGATCGCACTGTACAATCGCAAGCTGAGCATCAGTTATATGATGTCCCACCGCTGCGTACTGCATAGCACCTATGTTAGTAATGGATGGAGTTCTTACAATAGAATTTCTCACCCTTCCATCTTCCAAAGCATATGAATGATAGAGTTTTCCCCTTGGAACTTCGATATAACTCTTGGTTATTGGTGCATCCTGCATATCCCAACTTCTGTTGGTAATTTTTCCATCTGGAAGATGTTTTATGGCCTGTCTAATGATATTAATGGCCTCCGGAATTTCTAAAACCCTCATGAGAAGGTTAGATTTTACATCCCCATCATCCTGAGTAATCACATTGAAATCGAATGGTTCGTAGGCCTCCATCTCAGTTCGAACATCTGTTTCCACACCTGTAGATCTCAAAGTTGGACCCGAAGCTGCGAGTTCAATTGCTTGTTTTCTGGTTAAAACTCCAACTCCAGTTATACGTGACATGATCATGGGATCTGAAACAAATCTGTCTGCAAAATCCAAGATCTTCTCTTCGATGATGTCCATTCCTTCACTGATCTTTTGGATCCTCATGGCATCAAGTTCACATCTGGGCCTTACACCGCCGATGATGGAAGCTCCATACTGAACCCTGTTACCTCCAATCATTCTGAGAAGTTCCATCACTGTTTCCCTTATGTAGAATATCCTCATTGCAAATGTTTCGTGTCCCAAAACTTCGTTTCCATGTGCTAGATAAAGTAGGTGGCTGTGCAGCCTTTCAAGTTCTTCCATTATGACCCTTATGTACTGAGCACGTTCCGGAACATCTATTCCAATGGCTTTCTCTGCAACAAGGACAGAATTCCATATGTGGCTGTTGGAACATATTCCACATATCTTCTCTGTTAAACTATTTGCCTTCTCTACAGGAAGACCCTCCATAATCCTTTCAATACCCCTATGATTAACTCCCACTGTTATCTCAGCATCCTTAACCATTTCATCCTCTACAAATAATCTGACCCTGTAGGGTTCAATTGCAGCAGAGTGCACCGGGCCCATTGTAACTTCTGTTTCAATGACATTTTTTTCGGTTATCTTGTTATTTTCATTCATAAATCCACCTTCAAATGAGTTTTAAGATTTAATTTACCCAGTTATTTAGCATCCAAGAGCAAAGGTAATGCTGAAACCACACCTGAAAGTACATCTTCAGGCCTTACAGCACATCCTGGAACCTTTGCATCGACTGGTATGATATTATCTACAGGTCCCATAATTTCCTCTGAGGGGATATCACCATGTATGTTCTTGTATACTCCCCCCATGAGAGCACATGCTCCTGCAGCTATGACTGCCTTAGGTTCTGGTATCGCATCGTAAATTTCCCTGAGTGGTTTCTCGTTGTGTCTTGTTACAGGGCCTGTAACAACCAGTACATCTGCCTCTCTTGGATTCCAAGTTAGAAATACTTTGTACTGTTCAGCATCGTACTTTGGTGATAATACACAGTTAACAATTTCAATATCACAGCCATTACATCCGCCTGTATAAACAAGCATTACGTGAACAGCTCTTGCCCTTGAATATGATTTTAAGCTCATATTATTCCTCTTAAGGTCTAATTATTTTTATGATAATTTTTATTCAATGAAATTTTATTAGTTTTCTTTCCTCTTTTTTAGTATGGTGGAGTCTGCTAAGTATTGTGATATGAAGGCTACTTTATCATCTGATATTTTCACTGGTTTATCTAGAAGTTCTGAAATATCTGATTCTACAATCCCCACATCATTCGGATGGATTGTGCCTGCCTCTCCAAACAAAGCGTATAATGGGCAGAAATCATGGCAATAGTAACAGTTCACACATTTTAAACTATTAAGCACCGGTATTTTATCCTTAACTAGTCCTTCCATCAACTCCACTGGTTCTGGGAGGTCAACCATCTCTATTGCCTTGGTTGGACATGCATTGGAACATCCACCGCAACCTATGCATGATTGTTCTGCCACCTTTTCTGTTGGGACTACCCTTCCCTCGAGGATTTTGCTCCGGAGTTCCATGTCTGTAACCCTGTCGGATGCAAAGATAATTCTCTTAGTGTTGTTGATTATTCCATCCAGGAATATTCTAATTAAATTTTTCATTCTGATACCTCAAATTCTCTTTCAAGTATAATTGCCTTTGCTGGACATGCATTGGAACAAGCTCCACAGTATATGCATTTAGAATCATCCACGACGATATTTCCCTCAGAATTTTCATTGATGGCATCTTCCGGACATATTTTGGTGCAGAGTTTACATTTCATGCACATTTTATCCTGTACAAATGTGAAACCTTCCTTAATAGATTTTTTAAGGGTTGCGGTTCTTGGTATTGCGCTGACTGGACAATGAATGGCACATTTTTCACATAAAATGCATTTATCCATGTCCACATCTATAGAACCTCTTCTTAATGTTATAGCACCTTTTGGACATAATTCAGAGCATATACCGCAGGTTATGCAATCTTCAGATACTGTTCCATCCCATTTAATGTTCTTGAGTTTTCTTGCCTTGTTAACATCACAGACCTGTACACATTTACCACATGACACACAAAAGCCTTCAACTGCTCGATCAGGGTCTGCAGATTCCCTTATTGTACCAACTGGACATACTTCTAAACAATCCATTGTTGAGCATTCCTTGCAGAGTGTGGGGTCGTAACGGAGTTTTCCATCCACCACTTTCAGTGCGCCATGTGTGCATGCTTCGGCACATAGACCACAGTTTAAGCAGGAAACTATGGAACCTTCGATGGTTTCTCCTTCTTCAGGTTTTCTTATGTGTAGTTTGAAGTCCTCAGTGTACATGGCAGAGTTAGGACATTCAGAAACACATTTGAGACATAATGTACATTTGGTATCGTCAATAACTCCATCCTTTATTGCTCCAACTGGACAAACATCTTCACATATTCTGCATTCTGTGCACAGGCCTTCAGAGTCCACATCTACAATTATAGCGTTGGTTGGACAGTAATATTCACACCTTCCACAGAGTGTACAGTTTTCAGGATCTGTGCAGATATTAGTTCTGGTAGCGTATTCTTCCTCTTTTTTAACCCTTGAACCTGGTTGAATAGTGAGGTTGAGTGATTCTAAAAATTTAAGCTGTCTATCCTCTATAACATCTTGTGCATCTGCCCTTGCTTTAACTGGGCATGCATCAACACATATTCCACATCTTGCACAAATTCCCTTCACAACACCGTCCTCTATTTTGATGTTGTTAACTGGACATGTCATCTCACACACACCACAAGCATTACACTTGGCACGGTCGACAACGAATCCTCCAAATTTATTTTTAAATATTGCGCTGTTTGGACAGGCATCTTTACAGGCACCACATGTGATGCAACTGAATGCCTTTCCATCGATGATTCTGATGGCTTCAGTCGGGCATTCTTCAACACACTTTCCAATGCCTTCACATTTCTTTGTTGATAGGAACATGACATTTACCTTCTTATAATTTGATTAATTTTATTTGTTATTTTAACTGTTATCCTCTTCCGAATGTTAATTTACCCACAACTATACCTACAAATGCAGATATAAGTCCGTTAGCAAGTATTGAATCTGTGTAATATGGGAAAGGACCTAATTGGTATGCCATTACAATCACAACTATTGCCAGCAACACATAGACCGAAGCAGGGAAGTACATCTTGCTCTCGGGATTTGGTTTAATTCTTGTTCCGAGTATGAATCCAATTACGAATCCCAGAACAAGTGGGCCAATATAAACCATTTAGTTACTCTCCATTTTCTTTATAAGTTTATCACTCTCTAGGAAAGTTATCACAACTGCACTTAAACCAACCAGAACCTTTAACCCCACAACGAAATTGAGGTAAGGAATTATACCAGCATGTATTGGGTCAGGATAATCGAATATGTTGACTATGTACGGCGGAACTATATGGTACAAATCAACTCCCAAGTTGTAAAGGAAGAATCCTGTGGTGAATAAACCTGCAAGTCCCAGGAATATGTACCCTATAGCACCTATACTTTCTAAGGATGCCATGAAATTGTGACTAAGTTTTATAGGTGTTTTGTCAACTCCATACACCACTAAACAGAAAATTATTCCTGCTGCTATCATGGCACCGCCCTGAAATCCTCCTCCAGGTGTTATGTGTCCTCCGAGAATTGTGAGTGCACCGTAGCACATGAATACGACTGATGCAGGGAATGCAAATAGTTTTAAAATTGTACTCATTCTTCATCACCTCCAAGATCTACTTGGCCCCTTCCAAATATTAGAAGGGTAACTATAACTGCTGTTACAAGAATCAATGCTTCTCCAAGGGTATCGTATCCTCTCCAATCAAACACTACATTTGTAACCATGTTAGGAGCTATGTGAGGTCCTACCCAGTTATATATATAACTTATTCCTGGGTAGATCATTGTGGAAAAGTGGAATATTGACTGGAACAGTGTGGCTGCAAATACTAAGAGTGCGAGTCCTGCTATGATATTTCGAATTCCTTCAGACATTCAAATTCCCCCAGTAGAATAATGAAACTATTATCGCAAGTGCAACAATTACATAAAAACTCATGGTTGCCAGTGAATCATTTTGTTCTCTTTTCAACTTCGGCATGATTGGCATTGCCATGAATATTATCAGGAATACAATGACAACCAGGGCCATCATGAGTGCTCTGTTTAGTAATCTCAACATCACCACAGCTATTAAAAGGGAAGATATTATTGTGATCTCTGCAGTCAGCATTGAGGTGGCTGAAATATTTGTAACAGGACCATCATCTCCCGTTTCCATTTTAACGTCTTTTATCTTTTTCAGTATGAAATCATAGATGTTCATATAATCCCTCTTTCTTTATGCTATCCCCATAGCTAGCCCTTGTAAGTAATTGGTTGCAAGTTGTGGATACAATCCAAACACTAAACATATTATCAGTAAACAAACCATTGCCACGATTGTGACTTTAGGTATATTCTCGTTTTCTATAACGAGACCTGCTGGTTTTGGTCTCAAATATATGGTGTGGAAAGCCCTCATGAAAGTCATGAAAGTTACAATACTCAATAAAACCATTATTATGGCCACTTCAGGAAGTCCCGAGTTCAATGATGACTGGACAAGCATAAGTTTACTCTGGAATGCATTGAAAGGTGGAACTCCTGCCATTGCCAGTCCTGCTAAAAGCACCAAGAAAGCTGATTTTGGAGTTTCAACCAGCATCCCCCCAAGCTTTTTAAGTTCTGTTTCTTTGGTTTTGTACATTATGGTACCAAATCCTATGAAGAGTAAAGCTGTTATAACAGCTTCGTTAACTGCTTGGAAAAGTCCTGCTGTTATTCCAAATGCAGTTCCCAGACCAAATCCAACTCCTATGTAACCAAGTTCTCCAACTGCCAGAAATGCTATTAACCTCTTGAAATCTGTCTGGGTGATGGCCATGGTAATACCCAGCACCATTGCTATGAGCGAAATTCCAAGTATGAAAATTTCTGCAAAGTGGAGGTAGGAGAATATTCTAAGTATGATCACTCCAATAGCCACAAAGGTGAACACAGAGAATGCCTGTAAAACTGCTGCACCGGTTGGTAAAGCTTTACTGTACATCGCAGATTTTATAGTGTGGAAAGGTGGAAGACCTGCAGCATATAACCATCCGAAAATTATTAGACTGCCTGCCATGAGCAACACTGGACTGTGAGGATCCACCAGTCCTGTTCTTATGGAGTAAACAATATCAGTGATGTTCACGTTTCCTGTTACTCCCAACAGAAGTGCTATACCAAGAAGTAACATTGGTGAGGCTATGCTACCCAAAATAAGATATTTGAGTGCGGTTTCGTAGTTGTGATCAATTTTGGAAACAAGGACAATTCCCACCTGTGTCAGTGCAGCTATCTCAAAGAACACGTAAAGGTTGAATATATCATCTGAGAGTAACATTGCCATTACAGATGCAACTCCCATTAAAATGAGATATATATAAACTCCTGAAGGTTTTTTGACCTCATAAATGGAAATGAATATTGCAAAGAGTGCAACAAAACCCAAAATTGTAATCATTAATTTTTGGGCACTTCCAAATACGTAGGTAATTGCAGGGTGGAAAATATTAAGTGCAGAGCCTGTGATGAAACTTGGAAGTCCTGTTGCAATAGTAGGATTCTGTGCAAGGGGTGCATAACCACCGAAGTACTGTATTCCATAGCTTGCAAGCAGAGGTATTGTTGGAAGAAGTAAAGCAACAATTACAGATATTATTTTAACTACTCTACTCTTCTCGTGGAGGAGGTTTAAAAATAAAGCACATGTAATTGGTATTATTATCATCAACGGGATTAAAAGATTTTCTGTACTCATTTAACACCCTCCTCTAATCGAGGATTAACCCTGTAAACACCGAACTGGCTTGGAATTTTCAGTTGGGTGTTGACTTTTATACTATCTAATGAGAATTCTGAAAGCATTTCAATTATCTCCAAGAATCTTTGATGCACTTAAGGATCCGTACCTTTTATTAAGTACTATAATTAAGCCAAGCATGACTGCCATTGTACTGGCCCCTATAACAATACTGGTCAAAACCAGTGCAAATGGGAGGGGATATGCAGCATTCTGAGAAAATTCTGACATTGACATGCCTGGTAAAAATATGTATACAATTCCGCCTGCTTTGTAACCCATTGCAATTAGGAACAGGTTAGCACCATCACCAATGAATGCAAGGGATATAACCTTTTTTATTAGATTATCCAGGAATAATGCACCAAATATTCCTATAACTATCAGGGCGCCAGCAGTTAAAAGTGATGCTAATTGTGTATCCATTATCATGTTATTCCTCCACCCTGCGCGTTCTGTAAACTGCCAGAGCAAAAAATACCGGCACTATAGCTGATCCAACTATGGCCTGTGTCAATGCTACGTCGGGAGCTTGAAGATACTGGTAAAGCAAAGCTAGAGAAGCCCCGGGAATTCCAGTTAATATGGCTGCTTTTAGGAGATCTCGTTGTAATAACGTTATAATTGCTCCTAAAATTGTTGTAATCATAAAAACATATTCTATCATTGTTCTTCCTCCCCATAGAAGTAACCGTTGGCAACAGCGTGGGCTGCGAATGGTACCAGTATGAAGTAAGCCACTGCTAAGAGTGGTTCGTTGATAGCTAAAAGTGCAAGGATAAGAGCAGTGTCAGCAACCCCTAAAATATGAATACGCGCGTAAATTATGTTTTCAATATCATCCTTATACTTTAAGATCCCATATGCTGCTAAAAGCACCAGGAAAGCAGCAATGATGAGTATTGCCGATTGTATCAAAGTTATTATGTCTGTCACATGATCATCCTCTTAAAACTCTTGCAAATGCTATGGTACCCACAGGTCCCAGGAATACCAGTGCAGTTGCTATATCCCTACAAAAGGCTAAATTATAGATGTGTTGGATTAAAATTAGCATGACTGCTATTGAAATACTTAAACCTGACAAACCCACCAGTGCCATCGCTATTTTTTTTCTTGTTGTGATCCTTATTGTGGCCAATGCAAATATTGCAAGAGCCCCCATGAGAATGTATTCTGATATAAGCAGTATGTTCATTCTAACATCCCTTTTATATATGATTCAAATGGAATTACTTCCTCCACAGGCCGTGGGGATATGGTTGCAACCTTTAAAATACAGTTTTCAGAATCAAGATCGATTGAAAGAGTACCAGGTGTTAATGTAATGCTGTTCGCAAGTATGGCTTGGGAAACAGGTCTTTTAAGTACGGTCTTGATCTCAACCACCACAGGTTCTATATCTCCATTGATTATTCTTTTAATAACATCAATTTCAGCTTTGAGTATTTCAAAGAGAAGAACGATGAAATAAGCTATTCCATAGTAAATTCTGGTTATAAACATTGCGATTTACCCCATTTTCATACTAGCATAAACATTTAAATAAATTAACATGGTCGTAGGAAAGACAAAAACTGTACATTAATATCAGTTCAAACATGAATCATTTGAAAACCATGATAATTAATTCATCATTATAAAACATGATATATAAATAATTAACTAAATTATAATTTTTTTTTATAATTACGTTTACTCAAATACTAAAAATTAATTAAATTATATTAATTAATTAAAACCACATGAAATGGTTCCCGTACATCACAACCGATACCATTACGGCACCCAAATATAATCCTAGTAAAGTAAATCCTGCCAATTTATGAAATTTCTGAGAAGTTATGGGGCTCAAAAGCTCTACCCCTGCCTTTGTGAAAAGATCGAGTATTAAATGACTTATAGCCCCTATTAGTAGGGCTATGAAAACGTAATACGTATTGAATACCTGATTAGATGTGAATAACAGTGCCAGTATGATTATGAATGCATATATTGGGACTAGTTTCTTGTTTAAAATCACAATTCCCAGTATGAGAGAAATAACAATTAGAGTGATCTTGAGACTGATGCCATAATCAGTCATAAGGGTGTAAGCACCGAGAACAAAAAATCCCACACATGCACTTATAAATATTATTCCTAACAATGAATGCATGAACCCCCTATGTTCGGATAAATAGAATAGAAGAGCCATAACAGCTATTAAAATTCCAACTAGATATGGAAGATGTAGAATATATAGAATCAAAGCCAGAATAATTCCTAACAAACCTACTATGGTGATGTTCTTCTGATTGACCTGATGATCCATATCTATCATTGAAGCCCCAATGACAGCTAGAGCTATGTAAAAAACATCTTGAAAGAATGGGAAAACCATTATAATAGCTGCAAGGACATGTTCTTTATAAGACGGCATTTTAATCGATTTAAGTTTGTATTAACATTTATAATAATTTACCTATTCTCAACCATCACACCACATCGAAGTACTCCAGGTAAGATATCATCTGTCTGAGGGATGCTTCAACACTGCCTGCCCTAACCAGATTGTTTTCAGATAAAACCTCACAGGTTACTGCTGCAATATATTTAAGGTTGCATTCATCTTCTAATGCACCACCATACAATGCACCTGC
This sequence comes from Methanobacterium lacus, assembly GCF_000191585.1. Classification (NCBI taxonomy): domain Archaea; kingdom Methanobacteriati; phylum Methanobacteriota; class Methanobacteria; order Methanobacteriales; family Methanobacteriaceae; genus Methanobacterium; species Methanobacterium lacus. The sequence continues at coordinate 256,084 of NC_015216.1, read as the reverse complement.
CACCTTGTGACATATGACCTTCGATGAAGTGGCATTAGTTATATGTTTAGCAATCTTCACGCTTTCAGAGCAGGGTTTTTTTGAACAGAAGACACTCTCAATACCAGGATTGCTTCCAGGTTTGGTTGAGTGAAAATCAGCCAAAGATAACACTCCCAATGTATCTGTAGCCATTAAAATCTTGTTTGTAGCTGAACCGCTCTTCTTCGCAGATCTGTTCATATCAAAACCTTTGAACCTTCTTGAATTATTTTTGGTTGCGTTTGGAACTGCAAATGGAACAACGTATACTGTGCCATTTAAATTTTCAGCATCCAAATACTCTAAAAGTTCAAGTGCCGCAATTTGTGGAGGTAGTTCATTCCCATGCACTCCAGCAGTGATCATGACCTTGGGAGAACCATTACCCATCTTCATCATTGGAGTCCCATACCTAGCTGCTTTGATCAATTTGTAGGAAATATCTCCATCTGGAACATGATCCATGAGCACACTGTTTTGATCAATTGCTCCCCCTGTTTTATGAGTTACTATTGTTAGGTGTTTACTGGCCATAACTCCACCAAGTTTAAATTATAATGTTGTGAAATAGTTACTATGTATTTTAAACTGACAAATATAAATTGTTTACAAATTAATTTCAAGGTGATTTAATATGGAAAAAGTGGTTCTTGCATTCAGCGGTGGATTGGACACTTCGGTATGTGTCAAGTTACTACAAGAAAAATACAACATGGAAGTAGTAACAGCATGTGTCGATGTAGGACAACCCGAAGATGAAATAGAAAGACCAGCACAAGTTGCAAATAATATAGGGGTAAAAAAACACTACACCATCGATGCTAAACACGAATTTGCAGAAGAATTTATTTTCAGAGCGATTAAAGCCAATGCTATGTACGAGGGCTATCCATTGAGCACTTCCCTTGCAAGGCCACTCATTGCAATGAAAATTGTGGAACTGGCCAAGAAAGAACAAGCAGACGCTATAGCCCATGGTTGTACAGGAAAGGGAAATGATCAATTCAGGTTTGAAACAACCATAAGATCAAGTTCAGTGTGTGACATCATAGCCCCTGTAAGAGATTTGAATTTAACAAGAACTGAAGAGATGGATTACGCTGTTAAAAATGACATCCCAGTTCCTTCGGACAAACTATACAGCATAGACGAGAATCTCTGGGGAAGATCCATAGAAGGAGATATCCTGGAGGATCCAATGGTAGAAACTCCAGAAGAAGCATTTGAATGGACTCAATCAACAGAAAATGCTCCTGATGAACCTCAAAAACTTACAGTAACATTTGAAGAAGGTGTGCCTGTAGCAATTGATGGCGAAATGATGAATGCTCTAGAAATCATCCAGGAAGCTAATAGGATAGCAGGTTTACATGGCATTGGAAGGGTAGATATCATTGAAGACCGTATCATTGGCTTAAAATCCAGAGAAAACTACGAAACACCCGGTGCAGAACTACTCATAACAGCCCATAAAGCTCTTGAACAGTTAACACTAACCAGAGAAGAACTTAAATTCGGCGAAACCGTAACACAAGCATATTCGGAATTAGTTTACAACGGACTCTGGCACGAACCCCTGAGAGAGGATTTGGACTGCATCATAGATAACATGCAGCTAAGAGTTTCAGGAGATGTGATTCTGAAACTGCACAAGGGCAGTATAAGAATTTTAGCACGGGAATCCCCTTACAGTCTTTACAGTGAAGAGGCAGTTTCATTTGAAGACAAAGAGATGGATCAACGTGAAATAGCAGGAATGGTTAAGAATTACGGATTGCAAGCAGCCTGCTATCAAAAAGTTTGTAAAAACGAGTAAGTGATCTCATCTAATCACTATTTTTTTTAAGAATCAGGAAGCGAATCAATGGTACTTGAGACTGTATTGTTTGGAATTTTTATAGCAGTTTTATTAGCCATAGGACTGGTTATTCTTTTTAAAGCCGCAGGAATCATAATCAAAATCTTGCTCCACATGATCTTCGGAGTTGTAATGCTATTTATAGTGAACTTACTCCCTTTCATTGACATTCCATTGAACATACTGACTGTGCTTGTTGCAGGATTTGGAGGATTTATCGGAGTTATTTTGCTGGTTATTCTTAATTTAATCGGATTTATCTAACTATTTTTCTTTGAATACCTTTGGTATTTCATTTATAACATCCGTAGCCAAAAAATTGTAACCATATGATTTCTCTGCAATATCCCCCGCAGTACCATTGATGTAAGAACCTAAAAATGCAGCTTCAAAAACATCATGGCCCTTTGAAATCAGCCCTGCAACTAATCCTGCTAAAACATCCCCTGTACCTCCAACAGACATACCAGGATTTCCAGAGGAATTAAGTTTAGTTCTGTTTCCATCTGAAATAATATCAACAGCCCCTTTAAGCAGGATTGTGCATCCCAACTCAGCTGCAGTACCTTCCACTGTTTTAATTTTATCATCCAGATCTTCAGGAAGATCAACCTGGAAAAATGCCCTAAACTCCGCTTTATGTGGCGTCAATACAATTTTTTTATCAGAATCCTTTACAACATTCCTATCCACAATTTTTAATGCATCTGCATCTAAAACAATGGGTTTCTGAATTTTTTCAACCATTTCATTTAAAACTAGACCAGTTTCATCCTTTATTCCAATTCCACACCCTATCACAACTGAATCTGCACTGTCCGACAGTTCAAGTATGTCAGAAGAATCTTCGAAACGTACATAATCCTCTGAAAGATCTCTAACAATTAAATTTGGAGAATATGATCGTATGGAACTTGATACTGATTTTGGGCAGGCCACCATTGCAATATCCACTCCTGATCTTAGAGCTGCCAGTGCTGCAAGGGCGGGTGCTCCCGAATAATTACCATTACCTCCCAAAACCAATACTCGGCCGTTTTGACCTTTATGAGAGTTCATTTCCCTCCTGTTTAGTCTGAGAATATCTCCAGGTCCTGTGAATAGTTCAGCTTCCATTGGGATGCCTATATCACAAACAGTTAAGTTGCCAACATATTTTGTATCTGCATTTAACAGTCCTGTTTTTGGTTTGTGAAATGTTACAGTATGGTTTGCCATTACAGCCCTATCTGTAACAGATCCTGTCAGAGGATCCATTCCTGTGGGGATATCAACAGCCACAACCACAGCATCTGAATCATTTATAACTTCAACTGCAGTTGAAATGGGTTCTCTTAGTTTTCCTTTTACTCCAGTACCCATCATTGCATCGATAATAATATCTGCATTGGTTGGTTCAACTTGGGAAGAATCATGTATTTTAAATATGTTCAAAGAGGAGTTGTAAATTCCTAAATTCTGAATAATTTTCCAGTTCATCCTTGTTTCACTGGATTTGATCCCTGATTCTGTTCCTATAAAATAAAGTTCAACATTGTACCCTTTCTGAATCAGGTGCCTGGCAGCAACAAAGCCATCTCCCCCATTACCTCCTTTGGCTGCGTAGATTGCAACTTTGCACTTCTTTGATATTGTAAATATTTGTTCTGCAACACATTTTCCTGCATTTTCCATCAGTACAATTCTAGGAATCCCAAGAGCTTCAGAATTTACATCAGCAACCATAATATCCATTGGATCCATTTTTATCACCATAAACCAGATTCTTTTAAATCTTATTATACTATATTATTAATAACGAGAAAATTAATGATTTCGTATTTTTTTATCAAACATTACTACAAATATAAAGCCCTTATATTACAATAATTAACTGTAAATCATAAAACATTGAATTATTGAAAAATTGATTAGATAGTAAAAGGAATTCTAGTCTGGACATATAATTATTGATTCGGTGATTATCTTGCGCCCACCATACCTACCAATACTACCCTTGAGCAAAGATGCAGCAGATGAACCTTATATTCTTGCATTTTATGCAATTATAGGAGTACTGGTGCTTATTCTCTATGGTATTGTTGGTTCTATCTACATAATGAAGCTAGATCCTTTAAATTCTTTATATTTTACTGTGCAAACAATTGCTACAGTGGGTTTTGGTGACATTCAGCCTATAACTCCTCTGCAAAAAATTTTCACCATAACCCTTGTTATGGGCGGTGTTGCATTGCTTGCCTACGCATTTACACTTACAATTACGGTGGTAACTATGACTGTGGAAGAAATTGCATCAGGTGCCAAACAAAGAAAGATGATAGCTGCATATAACGACCATTTTGTTCTGTGTGGCTACGGAAGAGTTGGTAGTGCTGTGCATAAAGAATTGCAGAAAAGAAATATCCAAGTGGTAATTATTGAGAAAAATAAAGATGTTGTAGAGAAAGAACTCTGGCAGGACCCCCATGTTTTAGCAATCCCTGGAGATGCAACAGATGAAAACATTATGATTGATGCAGGGATAAAGAGGGCTAGGGGAGTTATAATCACCACTGGTGAAGATGTGGACAACCTTTTTATCACCCTTACAGCCAGGGAAATAAGTCCAAAAATATGGATAGTTACCAGGGCAAGTAAGGCAGAAAATGTTCGCAGACTCTACCGATCCGGTGCTGATAAGGTTATATCCCCTGAAACCAGTGGTGCAGAAGATATTTATTTCGCATCAATGGAACCCACCATCATGAAGATCACTGTAAAGCACAGTGTTGAGGATATTAGAAAGGAATCTGAGATCATACTGAAGTACGGTTGTACATTGGAAAATATAGAGTACCATCTTCCAGAATTTACTGAACCACTGGCAAGAAAGGTGGGTGTTTCAGACATCAGCCAGCTGAACAGATTTTTAACCAGCCTGGAAAATGAACAATCTAGAAAAAAATCTTTGGAAAATATTTACGAGTCAGTGAGTGGAATCCATTCACACTGGATATCTGGACCTAACAAAGAAAGTCTTGATAAAGTCACATCCCAACTGAAGAAAGAGGGAATTCTTCTAGGAATAAACTTAAACGAAGACGAAATTATGGAAGTGACCAAGAAAAACGGCAGAATGGTTGAAGTTGTTTTAAAACCCGAAATCAAAATTACAGAATCACACGGTGTCCGAGATATTAAAGAAGAATCTCAGATCATACTCAAACATGGCTGCACCATCGAAGATATTGAGTATTACCTACCGGGATTTCATGAACCACTCAAGAGGAAGATTGGACTTTCAAATAATGAAGAGATGGATCGTTTTTTAACCAAATTAAACCAGGATCCTGAAAGGATGGAGTCATTAGAAAGATTATATACTATTTCTGGAGGCGGAATTCATTCCCACATAATATCTGGTCCCGATACTGAAAGTTTGAGAAAAGTTGAAACTGAACTAAAGACCAAAGGATTTCTTTTGGGAGTGAATTTAACACCAGCAGAGATTAAACAAAAAATCACAGAATTTGGTAGGGTTTCAGAGTTACTTGTCAGACACAGGCCAAGTGAACTAGATGATAAACGGATCATAATCGAAAATGGCGGCAGAATATTGGATTCCAAACATTATTTACCAGGATTACGTCAGGTTGTAACTCGAAATCTATATTTGAAGGATGAAACGGACTTAGTAAAATGTGAAGAAGAGTATAAAAAACCCGATGCAAGAAGGTCCCTTGAAACTCTTTCGCAGATCTCTAGACAAGTGCATTCACACACTGTTTCTGCACGGGATGCTAAAACAATAATGAAAATTGTTCAAGAACTAACCAAGGCAGGAATTCTACTTGGAGTGGATCTTCCACTAGATGAAATCTGGACAATTGTTGAAAGCGAGAAAATCGAAGAGTTCTGTATACAATAAAGAAATCAATACATTTTATACCAGTTATTAAAAAAAAATAATGATTGATGTTTTTAACAAACATCATGTAGTTGTAACTGGTATTTACCTAGATTTCCGCCGAAGTTTCCTGCACTGATCTGAATAATGCCTGAAACTTTAACAGCTGCTTCTATACCTGCTTTCATTGCTGCTTTTACAGCATCTTCATCTACACCATCAATAACAATTTCGTAGACACCGTTTACATCTTCTGGTATTTGGCATCCCTCAACTTCGTCTTTTAATGTGACGCACATTTTTTCATTGGTTGATGCTCCCAAGAATTTGTACTTGTTGGAACCTACTTTTGAACCTGATGCCACGATTCCTCCAGGGAACGGAGTAATTGCTCCAGGTACTGCTTCAATTGCATCTACTGCTGCATCAGCAGCTAGTAATCCTGCAGGCTGGTTTTCAGCTAGGATAAAGAAATTTCCTCCTGCTACTCCTGCTTTTATACCTAATTCTGCTTCTACACAGAAATCTCCTGACATGAGTGGTATTGAATGAACCTTTCTTCCTTCAACATCAATGGTCTGTTCGTATCCATCTCCAAAGAACTTGAGTTTTTGGCCAGTTTTGAGTTTTTCATCTGGCTCATCTAACCAATCAAATACAGCTGTTGTAGCTGCGGTTAAAATACACATTCCCACACGTTCTAATAATTCATGATCGAGTTTGTCTTTGTTCATGTTACAGATCATTATGACGTATCCAGGCCTTCCATCAGGTGTTTCCTGAGGCGGTACGTAGCAGTCTATTCCTGCTTCTGCTGGGCATCCAATGACCGATGTTCCGTAACCTGTAGCTTCAGTAGCTGCCACCAGAGCCAATTTTTTTGTTGCTGCAGTAATAAGAATTCGGGATACTTTTATATCGAATGCTTCTGCAAAGTTATCTTCTATTTCCACTCCGTTTATATCCATGATTATCACCGACTGATCGTAGTTGAGAAATAGTTATAAATTTTTCCATTTAACTTTGGAAGCTGATATTAATGATTTAAAAAAAATTATGTATAAAAAGGGGTTGTTCACTAAAATTTGTCTGAAAATTCCTCCATCACACCAGAACCAACGTATGGAAGCATTCCCATGCCTATGAAAGATGTCATCCAGAATGATATTAACCTTTCAACTATGGTTGCAGCAGCACTGATTGATGGTGGAACTCCTGCTGCAGAGTACAATATTATCATTATGCCATCAACTGCACCCACTCCCCCTGGAAGTAAAGGAATCATTCCTATTAGAGTTGCAATAACAAAGACAGCTGCAATGATACCCAAAGGTACTGGAGTTCCAAATGATGAGAAAACTATGTAAACACGAATTATCTCCATGAACCATATCACAAAGGACAGTGGCAGACCATACATCAGAACCCTTCTGTCCCTTATCATAATATTCATACTGCTTTGGAAACCTTTCACTGCGTTAATGGCTTTATCTTCTATATCATAGTGCTTTTTCTTTGAAAATCTCTTGAAAACTCCAACAAACCACAGTGTGATCCTTTGACCCACTGATTCGTTTATACACATAAACAGAATTATGAAGAAGACTATGACTAGAACTATGAGTGAAATTATCAATGCTATGACAATCCATTCAGGTAGTTTTAAAGATAGAACTGAGTACAGTATGGTGATAATCGCCAGTAAAACAAATGGAAATGTGTCTAGACCTCTGTCAGCAATAACAGTGGCGAACGCATTTTCCATTGGAGACTTAGTGTATTTACCCAACATATAAGCCCTAACTGGTTCGCCGCCACCCCTACCACTTGGGGTTATGTTGTTGATTGCCAGTCCAACCATGAGCATTGGAAATATGTGCTTCTTTCTAATGGATATTCCTAGGGATCTGATAGTTATGGACCATCGTTGGGTCCACATTCCATATATTATAAATTGAACAGCCACTGCAAGTAACAAATACCATGGATTGGCTAATTTTAGGGCTTCTTCAATTTTTCCAGGTCCGATGAATATTATCATCACTGCTAAAATAGCAATTCCAACAATCAGTAGTCCAATGGTTTTACGATTCATAATAATAACCCAAATAATAATACAGTTTGTCGCCTGAATTTTTTTTAATTATTTTATATCGGTGATGAATTTTCTGGTTTATATAAATTTTCCATAACCAACCAGAATGTGTTACAAGTTAATTACTTCACAATTCAGATCATCGGGATCAACTAACACAACTGTCTGCTTTCCTGAAACATAACCACACACCTCGCCAGGATTTATAATTAATGTTTCACTCCCTTTTATTTCAAGTTCATGAGTGTGGCCTCTGATCAATACATCATATTTGCCACATTTTGCCAAGGCATCAACTATTTGGGGGTTTGTACCGTGGATTATGGAGAATTTCCAACCCTCGACAGAAATTTCTTTGAAATCTTCAATGAGACAAATCTCAGAATAGGCTTTTTTAAGACCTTCCCTTTCTCCATCATTGTTCCCAAAAACAGCCACCATTTCCGGCTCTAAATTTTTAAATTCGTTGGCAGTGAATGGAGATATGAGGTCTCCTGCATGTATAACAAGATCTACATCCATGGAATTGAAGGTTTCAACTGCCTTTCTAATTGCAGGAATATTATCATGACTGTCAGACATTATACCAATCATTTTATTAACTATTGTTTTTTAGTTTAATAATCTTTTGTGAAGCTAAACAAAACCTGTTTTGAACTCGTGTCAAAGTTTAGCCGGAATAAATTTCGATCTGACGATCAATTTCCCCTAAAATGGATTTGTTTCCATTTTGAGTATATGTTTTGAGTGCCTCATCATATTCTTCAAGATTCTTTAGAAAATTTTCTAAAACCTCGACACTGAGTTGTTCATGAAACTCACCGTAGCCCAGTTTTTCGAGGTAGATGGCATTTAGTATCTGTTCAAACTGTCCCTTAACAGGAACGCTTAGAACTGGTTTTTTTAGGTATATGGCTTCACTGAGTAGTGTGAATCCTCCATTAGCAATTACTGCTTTACAAGAACCTAAATCTTCGAAAAATTGGTCTTCATTAAATTTTCTGTATGTTAAATTATCTTCAACAGCATCTTTATCAAAACCATAAATAATGAAATTTTCTTCAAATTTCTTCAATAAATCTATCAGTTCCAGATTTGAAGAACTAGTCTGGTATACTAGGACATTATCTCCTTTAACTGGTTTTAATTCTAATATTTCTTTCCTTAAAATTGGTGGAAATATGGATACCTTTTCTGTGTTCTTTACTTCAGGATAGAAATAGGATGTGATTATGTACTTCTGTGGCCGTTGGATAAACGATCTGACAACTCCTTCAGCTTTGAGTTTATCTCTCGAGAACTTTTTGGGCACATCAATTTTACATTGGGTTATAACATGCATGTTGTCTATGCTTATCATTGGAACCCTTATGATCTTGCTTAGGATGTTAGAGTAAAATTCAAAGTCCGATATTATAAGATCTGGTTTAAATTTGTTTGCTATTCCATACAACAAACGGATATTGTCCTTAACATCCCTTGGAAGATATTTCATTGCGTTGATAAATGTTTTTTTATCGTTCACAGCATTATTTTCGTAGACAGTATTGAAACCATATATCCTGTAGACATCATCGAATTTTTGGGATAAAAAATCATAGGCCCGTTCACTTGCAAAAACCATCACTTCATTATCATCTTTAAGATGATCCAAAATCACTGAAGTCCGGATTGCATGACCCATACCCTCGCCACAAGCAGCATATATTATTCTTGGTTTGTACTTTTCATCGCTGCTGTGTCCAAAGTTGTAGTCGAGTTCATCTGCACTGATCTTCTTTCCCCTGAAATCATATATCGTGCTTTTGGTATACTTGAATGCCAAATCCTTTATTCCTTCTTCCTCAAGCCTTCTTGTAGAAACCAGGAGTCTTGGATTTCTTAAAACTTTGAATGTACTTATTTTTCCCATTCTTTCGATATAATCACTGTCTTCACCAAAATCTAGATCTTCATCAAACCCATTGATCTCGTTATGAAGCTTTTTGGTGGTTAAAATTCCGTAACATCCTGCGCCATGAGGTTTTATAGACTCAACACGTTTCATGAAAAAATTAGCAAATTTATGGAGGGCTTTGTCCACATTTTTATCGCTTAATGGTAGTATCTGAGTAATTGCTATTCCAAGATCCTTTTCTTCAAATTCTTCCATTGCAGATGCCAGATAGCCTGAACTCAGTACAACATCTGAATCTAAAAATAACAGGTAATCCCCTTCAGCAGATTCAGCCCCATTATTTCGCCCTATGGCAGGTAAACCTCCACTAATAACTTTACAACCAGTAGAAGCAGCAATATCTCGTGTGGAGTCTTTTGATCCTGCATCCGCCACTATGATCTCGTAATCTTTAAAATCTTGCTCCTTTATGCTGTAAAGAAGTTTGGGAAGATATTTCTCTTCATTGTACGTTGGAATAATGATACTTAACTTCACACTAATAAATTACACCCTCTGTATTGTAATATGTTTATATTTATCTTAAAAAATTATATCAATTTTTCGATTTCAGCCCCTGAAAAAAGAATAGCTATCCCATGAAACAAAAAACAAATGATATTTATCCTTTAATACATCAAATGAAGTGTTTAAAACTGTAAATTCGTTCATGTTAGCCGGCACTGTTATCACTGTGTTGTTACCCACTGCCATTTCATTTATAACGTTAAATCCCTTCACGGTCACATTCTCATGTTCATCTAAAATTGTTATCTCATACACATCGGGACTGCTTCCCATGAAGCTGATTATTATTCGTAAAATCAAAAGTAGAACTATGATCATTGAGGGTTTGACGAGATCTCTGGGGGAAAATGGTTTTTTTATGGAGTAAATCCCGAGTAAACCAGCCAACCCAACCATTGCAGGTGCGGAGAAGAGTCCTCCGTCCAACATACCAATCAGAGTTGTTGTAATTGCAAATATCAAGATAATATTTTGTATATCTGGACGTTTTTCAGTCGATAACACACCTAATATGTAAACAACTGGGAAAACAACGAAAATAACTGCTGCAAACCTCGGAATATAGGCTGCAATTGAAATAGCAGTATGTATATTTGATGGTAAATTTAGCCCTATGTCGGATATTAAAATGCCAAGCATTGATTTGTATACATGACTGTGTATTATACTACTGGTTCCAATTTGAGGACTCGTAGAAACAAAGGTTGTGAATATTGATACTCCAAATTTAAGCCGGATCCATATTTCTATCAAAAGTCCCACTACATAAGTAATTGATATTATAATAATCAAGAGTTTAAGATAGTAATTTCCAGGTTTATTGAATATATTTAATTTTTTTGGGAATTTAGAACTTTGAATTAACTGTGACAATATTAACAGGCTTCCCATTAACATGAAAAATATTATGGATTTTCCCTTGGAAGATCCCATGAGAAAAGGATAAGTTAATTCCAGAATTAGCTTATCAAAAGTGTTCACAGCGATCAAAACCAAACTAAAAACAATCATGATCAGCCCAATAATACTCAAACGATTAATATGCAATGGATCACCCTTTAAAAAAACAAATAGATTACAATAAACTTTTTTTTATCAACTTAAAATTGGAATGTTTTGTTTTCAATAGTTCAATTTCCTTCTAAACGTTATTGGATTTAACATTAATAGTTTACTAATTCTAAAAAAACGAGCCTCATTAAAATCTACAGGAGGTTTGTTTAATCGAATTGAGCTTTGAGAAATGGAAAATTAACTGAAAAATAGTTACCCAATAAAAAAAAAGTTGTTAACAATTTTTGTTAGTTTTTAATAATATCGAGAATGAATTGTTATTTCTGTTGAGAGCGGAATCGGGTCCCTTAAAAATATTATTCATATTTAACTGCAGTTCCGGTTACAGTCACCATTATGGTGTTTCCCATTGTTCCACCAAGGTTGTTGTATTTAATACGAATTCCTATAATGGCATTTCCACCTTTTTTACTTGTTTTTTCTTCCATGCTACCAATTGCAAGGTCACGGGCCTTTTTAAGTTCTTCTTCATATGCAGAGGTTCTACCTCCAACTACATCCCTAACTCCTGAAAAAAGATCTTTGTAAACGTTGGCACCCAGCAATGATTCCCCAGTTACTAATCCATAGTATTCAACGATTTTATGCCCCTCAATATTTGGTGTGGTTAATATCAGCATTCTAAACTTACTCCTCAAATTTTAAATGAAAATCATCCCACTATAATGTTATATCTTAATTTTATTTGTTGAATAATCATATTAATATTTTCTATAAAATCAACATGCAGTAGAACTAGTCAGATCAAAATAAAAAAAATAAGAAGTGTTTCAACTTCTTAACCTTTGTTTAAAGTTAAAAACTAAATTTTTACTTTACAAATATCACAGGTTTCGTTGTTCTTCCAGTAGAGACCACCCAATTCATTCTTGTGAGTAATGCATTGAAAGAAAGGGTCCTGTAACCATATGATGGATCAGCTATCTTTGCAAGTCCAGAATTCATATTCAATCCCATGAGTACAACGTAGTGTCCAGATGTATTTGGGTTTAAAAAAGACCTAATATGAAGTATAACTGGATGATTGGTTGATATGTACTTGTAAAGACCTGCCCAACCTACTGAAGAGAATTTTGAATCCCATGCACTAAGTTTGGTGCCGTAGATAGAATTTACTTTTTTCACAGCATTTATCAATCCAGAGTGTGTGGTACCCACATTTGAATTTGAACTGGAATAGGATGCAAGGGTCATTTCATTCAGTGATAAACCATAATCAGACAGCTCCATTTTAAGTGAAGACGGTCCACATGTGTAAGAAGTATCCTGATGATCATAAACCAGATTTTTAACTGTTACCCATCCGTTTGCGTAGGTTTTTACTACGATCTTAAGACCATATGCCGTTAAAATTTTTTGGAAACTTGCAATTGGAATTTTAGTAGTTCCATAACTCACGTAGTTTGGTAACCTGTTATTTTTGTTGTAGAAAGTTTGTGCTCGGTTCAATCCATCCTTTATTTGTGCCGTTGTTAGGCCGTAGGAATTGGTTGCAACCTTTTTAGTTGTAGTTTTTTTTACAGTAGTCGTTACATTTTTACTCGTTGTAACCGTTGACTGAACAGTAGTGTGAGACTGAACAGTGGTATTGGTTGTATTGGCAGCAGAAACACTACCCACATTCATGACAAGTGCTAATCCAAATATCATTAACACAGCCAACATTAATTCTCGCTTTATAATAACCCCTCCGCGCCGGAAATATCAATCAAGGAATTTTCCAGACTAATAAATAGTTAACAGAACAAAACATTTAAAAGCTTCGGTGGTAAAAATGAAATTAAACTGATTATAAAGCTTTTATTACCCAAAATACACCTTATAATCCGTTTGAAATACTCCTAAATTAATAACTTCTATGAATCCTTATATACGATAAATCAGCCCATATCAAACCATTCATTAAAAATAGAACCTGATTTAAACGTTTATTAATTGGCCATATCCCTCCGAATGTGGAACATCCATTAAAAAACGGGAACATTAGTGTGCCAAGCTTAATTTGTGCGATTTTAATTCAATTAAAGCTTATATATAGCTTAAAATTAATTTAAAACTGCATATAGGGTTTTATATGACTCTTCAGCGAATTAATTCTTGAAAATCCATTAAAACTATTTAAATCAATTTTTAACTGCAAACTAAATTTTGATCATTAAATAAACCAGTTTAAGAAATTTAAACTAAGTTTTAGGTTTAAATACCAATAAAATATCTGTATTAACTCCTATTTGCCTAATTGATGCCTTCTTAATTATTATATCTTTGATTTTAACATATATTTGCATACTAAGCAATGTATGAGCCAAAATATATTGAATTATGCGTTTAAATTTGATTTTAGTCGTTATCTGTAAAAATTTTCTTCAATAACAATTTATAATAGGATAAAAAACCAATAAAATATTAATGAAAATATGTTAAGGAGGTATTTGAATGGATTTATTCACCTTGATAATAATTGGAATAATTATTCTGATTATTTTAGGATTGTCAATACGAGTTGTTAATCAGTACGAAAGAGGCGTGGTTTTTCGTGTAGGAAAGGTCATTGGAGTGAAAGAGCCAGGTTTAAGGCTCATAATTCCAGTTGTGGACAGAATGGTTAAGGCATCGCTGCAGATCGTTACAATGCCCATACCTTCCCAGAAAATTATAACCGAAGACAACGTGTCCATTGATGTGGCAGCTGTTGCTTACTTCAAAATAATGGACCCTTACAAAGCAGTTGTGGAAGTTGAAAATTACAACAGAGCAGTTAACCAGATATCTCAAACTACTGTGAGGAGTGTTGTGGGTCAGTTTAATCTCGATGAAATACTTTCGGAAACACCCAAGATAAACACCAAAATAAAGGAAATTATCGACAAACACAGCGAACCATGGGGGATAAATGTAACCACAGTTGAAATTAAAGATATTAAACTTCCGGATACCATGAAGCGGGTTATTGCCATGCAAGCTGAAGCAGAAAGGGAAAAAAGAGCCAAGATTATTGCTGCAGAAGGAGAGTACTTATCTGCAGCCAAACTTGGAGATGCTGCAGACATCATTTCTGAACATCCAATTGCTCTTCAGCTTAGAATTATGCAGGTACTAAACCAGATAGCTGTTGAGAAAAATTCAACAATAATATTCCCAGCTCCTCTGATGAACAGTATTACGGATATTTCCAACTTCCTAAAAACTGAAAATATGGGTGCCGAAGAGAAAAAATAGTTTGATATTTAGCGTGAACCAAAAATTAAGTCGAAGAAGTTAGATTTAACAGATAATTGTTAATCTAACTTTCCAAATTTTCTTATTTTTTCTAAATATTTATATCTGATCAATTAACATGATAGTTTGATGATTGCTTATCTTAGAAGAAAAGATTTTTATCTGATTTTTAAAAATCTTGGAACTGTAATGGAAGGAATTGGTATAGTAATGCTAATCCCCTTAATCGTTGCCTTAATTTATGGTGAAAATGATTTTGCAGGATTTCTGGTGGCAGGTATTCTTTCCATGTCCATAGGTTACGTTCTTAAGATAAAATTTTCAGACAGTATCAATTTAAAACTCAAACATGGAATGATTATAGCAGCCCTTGCTTGGCTTTGGGCAGCTTTAATGGGAAGCATATGTTTAATGTATGCCACCGATATCAGTTTCTTAAATGCATACTTCGAAAGCATGTCTGCTTGGACTGGAAGCGGTTTAACAATGTACACCAATGTACAAATACTTCCACAGTCGGTTCTGTTCTTAAGAAGCCTTGAACAATGGGTGGGCGGACTGGGAGTTGTTATTGTAGTTATTGGGATATTAATTCGTCCAGGAACAGCTGCCTCGAGACTTTATAAAGCTGAAGCCCGGGAAGAAAAGATCAAACCAAGCATAGCAAATACAGTCCGGACAATATGGTGGATTTATCTTTTTTATACTATTCTTGGAATTGTTCTCTACATACTCGCAGGAATGTCTCTTTTTGATGCTATTAACAACTGTTTCACCAACTTGTCAACCGGTGGAATGTCCATAAAAAATGATAACATAGGATTTTACAACAGCGTTCCAATTACAATTGTAACCATACTGCTCATGATACTTGGAGGAACCAGTTTCTTGGTTCATTACAAGGCTCTTAAAGGAAGGATTTGGGATGTATTTCGAGATATACAATTTCAGGCCATGGTAATTATTGTTGCTGTTTTTTCTATTATGCTGTTTACTGTTTCACATTTCACATCTCTTAATTCCATATTTTACATTGTTTCAGCTTTGAGTTGTACAGGATCTAACACAGTAACTGCGGGTACAATGTTTGGATGGACAGATTACACCAAGGTCATATTGATAGTTTGTATGATAATTGGTATGGCTGCAGGTTCCACCACAGGTGCTCTTAAACTCATTAGGGTAGTTACGTTAATTAAGGGAATTTATTGGGAAGTTGTGAAGGTTTTATCACCAGAAGGATCTGTTTTCCCAAGAAAAATAAGTGGAAAAACTGTTAAAGATGCAGAAATTAAAGAAGCAGGAAGTTACACCTTTTTATATCTGTTCTTCATATTGATTACCTGGTTTATTTTCTTGTCATACGGCTATGGAGGAATCGATTCTTTATTTGAAATTGCATCTGCACAGGGTAACGTAGGGCTTTCTGTGGGAATAACTGGGCCAACAATGCCTAAATTACCTGAGATACTACTTATAATAGGAATGTGGATCGGTAGGATCGAGATCATTCCGGCATTAGTCCTTCTCAAGGGAAGTTTTGATTTATTCAAAAGGTTTAATAGATAAAAGATATAATGGGATAAATTACTTGTTGGTATAATTAATATTAAACCTTCAAAAAAAATTTTAAGAGGATTTATTTATGGTTATCAATTTAATTGGGGTTTATCTATGTATGTAGTTATAATGGGGGGCGGAAGAGTCGGACTTAACCTTGCTGCATCTCTTGTAGCAAGTGGTCATGATGTTACCCTCATAGAGAATGATTCAAATTTATGCAACAATGCAGCCGGTGAATTGGATGCTTTGATAATTTGTGGTAATGGTACAGATATCAAAACTCTAGAAGAAGCTAATATATCTGATGCTGATGTTTTTGTTGCTGCAACAGGACATGATGAAGCTAATTTGTTATCAAGTATTTTAGTTAAAGAGTACAATCCAAAAAAGATTATCGCAAGGGTCAGCAACCCAGATCATGAAGATGCGTTTAAAAAGGTTGGAATTGACGATGTCATAAGCCCGGAACTCACGGCAGCAAGTTACCTTGAAAAATTAATTATACGACCAAAAATTGCAGATCTGATTATTATTGGTCAAGGCAATGCTGAACTTCTTGAGATTCAAGTGGAAAATAAGAATGTTATAGGCAAAAAAGTAGTAGACCTGAGTCCAACAGACGATTATATAATTGCAGCCCTCTACAAAAATGGTGAAATCAACATTCCAAAAAAGGATGATATTCTAAATAGAGGCAACAGAATTTCAGTACTTGTTAAGAGCAATGCAGTCAAAAAAACCACCAAGTTATTCACTGCTTAAAATTGTTTAATTTAAATTAATTTATTTTTTTTAAAAGAATTTTTTTAAAGGAAAATTTGGATAAATAATATGTATTTAACCAAATTTTTACAGCGTATAAAGCATAATGAAATCTAAATTAACCCACTAACATTCGGTACGATAGTCTAATATGTTCTGAACCATTCTCAGTCCATGGCCCATGGCCTGGCAGTAAATTTTGCACTTCAAGCTGGCTGAGCCTTTTTAATGAATTTTTCATCTCTTCAACGCTTCCACCAAGGTCTGTTCTACCAAAACCACCGCCAGCAAAAACAGTGTCTCCAGATATTAAAGTTTTACCATCATAAAGACATATGCCTCCTTTAGTATGGCCAGGAGTGTGGAGAATTTCGAAATTATGTATTTTATCGCCTTCTTTAAGTTTGCGAGTGACTTTAAATCCTTCCATTGATCTTCCAAACATGTTTGCCACAGTTGCATTACTGTCCTGATTTTCAACTGCTAAAGCATCCTCAATATGCATTGCAACATCTAAATCAAAACAGTTGTTACCCCCCATGTGATCGTAGTGGTTGTGGGTATTCACGATTAGGCTGAGATCATCCAATGATAGACCAGCTTTAGATATGGATTCAATGATGTATTTACAGTTATTTCCAGTTCCAGTGTCAACTATAATATCATCAAAGATATAAACATTAGAATCGTTTCCTATTCCTTCAATCATTACAATATCGTCTATAATTTCCAACTTATCACCTACCCAGTAATTTAATATGAAAATTTTAATATCCAACTATAGATCGTATGGATTTGGATTGAATAAGTAGTTATAGAATATAAAAATAGTTAATGGGGTCACCGGGATTTGAACCCAGATCCTAGGATTTCTCTTGCCTCAGTACTCCAATTGGTCATCATACTTTCCTTCAGAGTGCGCACTTTCTTCAAAGACAACTGGAGTCCCAGATGATAGCCAGATTACACTATGACCCCAATGATAATATTTGGAGAACCCCAAATAATCATTGATTTAATTTTCCAAGCCAAGGGAGAGATTTGAACTCCCGTGTAATGGATCTGCAGTCCACCGCTTCGCCGCTAAGCTACCTTGGCATAGTAGATATACTTAAGTGCATTTTATATTTAAACCTTGCGGAGAAAATTGCATAAAAAATTATTATTTAGGTGCAAAATATTGATTCTCAAATTTGCAAATACTCGTAGTAATTGGTCATGTTTCCCTTTAAACATTATAGTGTTATCCGGTAACCAATACTAGACTTCCTGATGCTTGTGGGGGATATGATTGTAATATTGGGCCTTTAAACTGAATACTAACGCTCTGCCCGGATTTAAGATCTGAGAAGTTTATTTGGTTTCGTTGATTGCCGTTTTTGGAGAATAACTGAGTATCATTTGTGATTCTCACAGTTACATTGGCTTGTTGATTTCCAGATATGACTGTTCCCTGTACAAGTATGGAATTGGCATCAGTAGAGTTATTGTCAGCTGTGCACACTCCAACAATTTTACCGGTCATGTCCCAGTTTTCGCCTCCTGTTGCAACCATAGCCCCATAAACTACGCCCATAAACATCACAAATAACAATACAATAAGTATGAGATTTTTCATTTTATAACCAACTTAAGTTTAAATATCTGACCTTTATTATATGTCTAGATTTGAATCTGACATAGCAACAATTAATAGGGTTTAACAGAAGTAACCTTGATAATTGTACACATTCATAGTATATTTTGCTAACCCATTTATAAATTCATTGGTCAAACATCAGATTCTTTTGAATTCCGAGTTAAAAATAAACTCCAATAGTGTTATTGAATCAATACTGTTCTTCGAGTTCCCTTCGAATAATTTGATGTTTTTTAATGGTGGTTTTAAACAGCTCACTGAACAGTTCTGGAAGTTCGCTATCTAATATTTTAACACCCTCCTCTGTTATGCCGCCCTTTGTTGCAACTGCAGATATTAAATCATCAACACCGTAGCCTTTCTCATAGAGGAGCTTGGATGTTCCGTACAAAGTACTGATAATCATTTTCTCTGCTTCCTCCTTCGAAAAGTTGCTGTTATTTGATGCTTGAACAGAAAATTCTTGGAATATCTTTGCAATGAATGCAGGAGAACAGCTGGTTATATCTGCCCCCACATCAAGATCTACTTCATCAACTAATTTAACCTCCCCAACTGTTCTGAAAAGGTTGTCAACAAAATCAGCCTCTTCAGTTGTCACAGATTCCTGATGACAAATTAACGAAACTCCTTCATGTACTTCCGATGTGATTGAAGGTATCACCTTGGTAATTTTACCATCAAAAATCGTGCCTACCAAGTCCATTCCAAGGGCTGCTGAAATGTATATTAGGTGGGTTTTTTCAGATAAAGAGGTTTTAATTTCTTCAATAACATATTTCACATCAGATGTGCCTGTGAAAAGAAATATAATATCGGAATTTTGAGCTGTTTGAATGTTGTCGTTTGCTATTTCAACTTCGGGATGATTTTTCTCCAATTCAGATAGTTTAGATGGTGTTCTGGTTGAAACAGTTACATTGAATGGTTTCAGCATTCCAGAATTCAAAAATCCATTTAATATTACGTGGCCCATACTTCCATAACCTATAAATCCAATTTTTTTCATGTTCATTCTCCTGAGTAGTTAGTGTAAGTAAAAGTGTAGTTTAAGCAGTTGTATATATAAATTTCAAAGTTAAACTAATTATAACTGAGTGGATTGACACCAGATAGCTGCTTTAAAAAGTACATATACATGGATTGTTCATATTTTGAAAAAGAATTGATTTCATTCAATATTTATTTAAAATTAAAATTTGTACTTCATAATTCTGTACTTCAGATAGACGATCTCATCTTCAACTACCTTGGTCTCCAGCAGCCTGAGATCAAGTTTCTGGTTTTCAGGATTATTCTGGAGGAACATATCATCGTTGTTTGCACCGGCCAATGTGGGATGCATGAAAATTGATATCTCTTCCACAAGATCTTCGATCATTAGATTAGAATTTAAAACTCCATCAGCATGGACAGCTATGGTTTTAACACCAAACTGAATGTTAAGCTCTTCAAATGCTGTTGCCATGTTCACTTCATCGTAACCAACGATCATGTGGTTGATGTAGTTTTCTTCTAGAAAGTTGAGATAATCTTGTGGGGTTGATCTAGAGCAGAGTACCAGAACATTCATTTTGCTGGTTCTTTCAAGTAACATACTCCTAGGAATTTTACCCATGTTGTCTGGTAGCACCAGAAGCTGTTTAGAACTACTGTCAATAATACTAGTATAACTGGTTTTAAAGGCTTCAACATCCATAAAAACCGCATCAGAATTTATGTCAGATTTAATTTCTTTGTAAACATTCATATTTATCTCAAAACCGCTTGTTTTTCCATCTAAGCTCATTGGAATGTAAAGTATAACCTTTGGTTGCATTTTTGAAAACTCCAGAATTATATATTATAAAAAAACCCTAATTAGATTTTAAAATTAGATCTGTTTTTACGATCATAAATTTTTGATCATGACCCAGAATAGTACGCTATTTTTGTTTCGTTAAAGAAACTCCAGAATTAAATTAGTGTTACATAAAATTTGGATATTAAAGTGGAGAGATTAGGGCTTTAGGTAATGGTTGGTTTTGGAGCCATGCATCTAAAACTTCGTTAAAGTTATCAGGAGTTTCCATGTTCCAAAGATGTCCCCCTCCCAATGCCAGAGCCCCTCTAGCATGATAGTTGTTCATAATTTTCTTTGAAGAATCTTTGATTATGTTGTAATCCTTCTCACCAGCCATAACTAAAAGCTTCCTTTCATCTGTTTCCAAGATCGGAGGTAGTTTGAAGGTATGATTTTCTAATAGAATCCTTTCTATAGAACTGGTTCCAATTTGATGGGTGGAGATTTTGAACTTTTCAAAAAAGACTTTGGGCATATTATAAGTTCTCATATACGCTTTAATATAAAATTCATTGTTTTTTAGTGATTTATAAATCATTAAAAGCTCATTTAAACGTGCAATTAATGATTTGTATTGATGGTTTCTGACTAAAGTCCCACTTACCATGGCACGATCTACTATTTCCGGATATTTGCTCATGGTTTGGAGAATTATTTGCCCTCCCAAACCAATTCCAACCATATTTACCCGTTCATTTGGACAATCTTCAACTAATTTAGCTACTATTTCAGATGTTCTCGTTATTGTGAAGGGTTTTACACTTGCACTTCTGCCATGTTCAGGTAGATCAGGAATTATGCAATGATAATTTTTGAAATGTTTTATCTGCTGCTCCCACATCCAGCCAGACATTCCTCCAGGATGTAGGAACACTATGGATTCCTTGTTTTCATTTCCAGTTTCATCAAAAACTAGTTTCATGATTATTTTTTCCTGTGTTGTTTATTTCAACTGTATTTCATTTGTCGGTGCCCATAATTTTATTCGTTTTTAAGAGGATATTCCATCCCATACGTTCCATCTGATTTACTTGACCACCATAAATTCTTTTCACAGCATTTTTTAAATCCTATTCTCTCATAAAGTTTTTTTGCACCGGTATTTTCAAATATTACATCGAGCAAAACTCGTTTACATTTTTTATCCCTTGCAAGTTGGAATGATTGTTCAATTATCTTTGAACCAATGCCCTTTCCCCTCAAATTTGCAGATACAACCAGATTTCCTATATAAAAGTCGTCCCCTTGGATTGAAGAAGCTGTTATACTATCATATATTGGTTTTATGAAGGTTAATTTAAAGAAATCCTTGAAATTCATGGTTGCCTTGAAAATTTTAGCTTCTTGAACAAAAGCTATTTCATCCCCTCTGAATGCAACTAATACTCCTTGAATAGTGCCATCCTCATCCTCTGCAATATAGATGTGCTCGTGCCCATAGCAATTTTTTCCCGCCTCTATGAGTTTTTTGAGTTTTGAAACAGCTTGAATAGGGTTTTTATCAAGGAAAATCCCGAAAAGATTTTGATCAGTCTCATAAATCATTTCTGAAATTTGATTGATGTCATATTTAGTTAGATCTAATTCCTTAAGTTTCATGGAAATTTTAACTCCTATTTTTTTACCTAAAAATTCGTTTAACTCTTTTTTGAGTTTATCGTGACCTCAGTCAAACCAATATTTAACAACTTATATAACATTCACAGCATAAATAAAAGTTCATGGAAAGTAGAAAATTCGTGCTTCTAGACATAGATTACATTACAGAAGGGGATAAAGCTGTTATCAGAATGTTTGGAAGACTCGAAGGAGATGAAGAAGGTCAATCCATAATTGTCCTTGATAAAAACTTCAAACCTTACATATACGTTCTTCCATTGGATCCAGAACAGTGCATGGCAGATTTAAACGAATTTGATATTGAAATGGTAGGATGGGTCAGAATCAATTATCTAGGTGAAATGAAAGACTTTTTAAAGGTTACTCTTCATCATCCCCAGGACGTGCCTAAATTAAGGGACAAAATTAGAAATTTAGGTTCTGTCAAGGATATTTTAGAGCATGATATTCCCTTCTACCGGCGTTACTTGATAGACAAGAACATTTTTCCAATGGGCCAAGTTTTAGTTAATGGAAAGTGCGTGGATTCAGCCTCCATCAGCTTTAGTTGTGATACAGATGTATGTATTTTTGAGTTGGAAGGAAAACCTAAACAAGTTGAATCAGGATTTCCAGATCTTAAAACCCTAAGTTTTGATATAGAAGTTCGAAATCCCAAGGGAATGCCTCAAGCGGAAGAAGATCCCATTATCATGATGAGTCTTTCCAGTAATCAAGGTCTGAAAAAGGTTTTATCAACCAAAAGTTCAGATCTTGAATTTGTTGAAACACTCAAAACCGAGGCCCATATTATTCAAAGATTTTTCGAAATAGTGAGATCCGAGAATCCTGATATCTTATTGGGTTACAATTCTGATAATTTTGATATGCCCTATATCAGGGACAGAGCCGCAAAATTGAATGTGAAACCAAACCTCGGAGTTGATGGTTCGGGTATAAAATTTATGAGAAGAGGTTATGCAAATTCCGCACTGGTCAAAGGAAGAATTCATGTTGATCTTTACCTGTTAATGCGAAGATATTTGCAGCTGGATAGGTACACCCTTGAACGTGTTTATAAGGAGCTCTTTGACGAGGCAAAAGAAGACGTGCCTGGAGATGAGATCTACCAGTACTGGGATGAAGGTGGTGAAAAATTAAAGAAACTCTTCGAGTACTCACTGGACGATGCAGTCGCTGTCACCAAAATAGCTGAGAAAATGTTGCCACTGAGTATGGAACTCACACGAATAGTTGGTCAACCCTTTTTTGACATTGCTAGGATGGCAACAGGACAAATGGTTGAATGGTACCTTATTCGTAAGGCCCATGAAATTGGGGATATGGTGCCCAACAAACCTTCTTCTTCACAGTATTCAGAGAGACGAGGCAAAAAGGCAGCAGGAGGATATGTGAAGGATCCTGTTAAGGGATTGCATGAAAACATAGTTTCATTCGATTTCAGGAGTCTTTACCCGAGTATTATTATTTCTAAAAATGTTTCGCCAGACACTCTGGTGTTGGAGTGTGACGATGATGACTGTTACACTGCCCCTGAAGTGGGCCATAAATTTTTAAAAAAACCTATAGGATTTGTCCCATCCATCATCGGTAATATTTTAGAGGAAAGGGTTAGACTTAAAACAGCCATGAAAATGGCGGAAAATCCTCGAGAAAAGCAGGTACTTGATGTTCAGCAGCAAGCCCTTAAAAGACTTGCAAATTCTATGTACGGAGTTTATGGTTACTCAAGATTCAGATGGTACAGGATCGAATGTGCTGAGGCTGTTACAGCATGGGGAAGAGATTTTATTAAGAAAACCATGGAAAAAGCAGAAAACTTTGGTTTTAAAGCAATATATGCAGATACTGATGGTTTTTATGCTACTTTTGTTGATCAAGAAACTGAATCTGAATAGACAAGAAATTTTGTTTCTAAATTTGCAGATTTAACACGAGTAAAATCATGATAACCTACGACGAAACTGATGAAAAGGATCTTGAACTCATTTCTGACATGTGGAAAAAATTAATTCACCACTTACAATCACAATCCACATATTTTCCAATGGATTATCAATGTCTATTCTTTGAAAAAAGAAAAGAACAATTTGAAAATATTGCTGAATCTGGAAATTTAAGGTTGGACATTGTTAAGGATGGTGAGAACTATTTGGGATACAGTGTTAGCTCAATAGTCGGTGAAAAGGGTTCTGTTGAGTCATTGTATGTGGATAAACGCTGCAGAAAGGAAGGTATTGGCAATAAGCTCATGGAACGCGCTTTAGACTGGATGAAACTTAATGAAGTTTCAGATTTGGAAATCCTTGTCAGTTATGGTAACGAAGATGCGCTTAAATTCTATGAAAAATATGAATTCTATCCCAAACACTTGATTCTCAAGAAAAAACATTAAAAAAGAGTTATATTCAGAATACTATGGGTAAAAAATTTCAATCTATTTAAAAAAAATCATCTATGCTTCTTTAATGGATTCCATAAGTGCATAGAAATACTTTGATTCATTAGTTTTATATAATTGATACCAAGCT
This sequence comes from Methanobacterium lacus, assembly GCF_000191585.1. Lineage (NCBI taxonomy): Archaea > Methanobacteriati > Methanobacteriota > Methanobacteria > Methanobacteriales > Methanobacteriaceae > Methanobacterium > Methanobacterium lacus. The sequence continues at coordinate 231,509 of NC_015216.1, read as the reverse complement.
TCTAGTGTTTCAGCTTTCATTACATTAATTCTTTTTAATATTTCATATGAAAATTCTAGGGGAGTAATGCCACTAGCAGTGATTAAATTGTCGTCAGTAACTGCGGGTTGATTTTTATAAAAATTCTCTCCAGAGTATTCTGGACAAAACATTTTTAAAACTTCTATGTCATTACTGGTATGATTTCTATCGTTTAATATTCCTTTATTTGCCAGAGCGATCGTGGCTCCACAAATTGCTGCAATAATTACTTTTTTATCTATAATATCAGAAACAATGTCCATTATTTTTTTGTTTTCCTCTTCCATCCATGTATCTGCTCCAGGTAAAATTAGTAAATCATCTTCTTTAAACCCGATATTATCAATACTCTCATCTGGAACAATTGTAATACCCCCCATTGTTTTTATAGGTTCGGTTGTATTTCCAATTTTTATAAGTTCAACTGAAGGTCTTGTTTTATCTAAATATCTGCCACTATTTAGTTCAGCAGTTAAATAACCGATTTCCCAATCCGCTAAGGTATTTAATACATATAAATATGCTTTCATAATATCTCCTTTAACATGTAATAGCTCTTATAATTTTATATTTTTTAATAAGTTCATAAAAACTAATAATTAAATTCATTATTAATACGACATTTGAATCCTAAAAAACTAATACTGTCGTGAAAAACATTGAAGTATAATCAGTATATATACAAGTTTTTGGTTATAATGGTAAAACAAGGAATAGGGCGTGTAAATTTTGTTGGATGAATGGTTAGATGAATTTTCTAGAAATTTAGGGGCAGATTACTATGGTGTTGCAGATATCACCAATGCAGGAGATTTCATATTCCAACAGGGCAAGATAAATGTTGAGCAATACCCTCGAGCCATTTCAATAGGCATACTGCTTTTAAATACCATTGTAGATGATCTTCCAAGGAGATCTGAGCATTCTGTTGCCGTCAACTACCACCATACCTATAACATTGTAAATCTTCAACTTGATTTGATTGCATCTAGACTGGCTAGATCAATTCAAAAACAGGGTTATACAGCTTTGCCAGTACCTGCTTCAGAAAGGTATGATGATGAAATGATTTGTGCAGTCTTTTCACATAAATTAGCGGCCAATTTAGCTGGTTTAGGTTGGATAGGAAAAAGTTGCCTTTTAATAACTCCTGAAAACGGGCCAAGAGTGAGATGGACCACCATTCTTACCAATGTCCCCCTAACTCCCACTGGTAAACCCATGAAAAATCTGTGCGGAGATTGCAGAAAATGTGTAGATATCTGTCCTGTCAAAGCATTTACTGGATCGAATTTTAAAGAGGACGAAGATCGTGATGTAAGGTACGATGCAAGGAAATGTGAATTGTACTTGGAAAATCTTGAAAAGCAGGAAAAATTACCAGTGTGTGGCCTGTGTATCTATAATTGTCCCTTTGGAAAATGATCAAATCATGGTTCACGAAAATATCGCTGGTGGTATAGAACAGAAAAATAACCCATAATCGCTTATGTCATGAATGGATAACTTTTTTTAAATCAAAATTTTTAAATGGTCATCAGGAAATAATTTAGAAAAAACTATTGATAGTTGGTGAATTGGTTGGAACAAGCCAGAATATTGGTACAGGGAATAGTACAGGGTGTTGGATTTAGACCCACAGTTTACAGATTAGCCAAGAAGCTAAATTTAAATGGCTACGTTAGGAACTTGGGAAATATCGTTGAAATAATATTGGAAGGAAAAGAAAACGATATAAATCAATTCATAGTAGATTTAAAGGAAAATAAACCCCCAATTTCTGAAATAAACTCTTTAAATGTAGAATGGTTGAATGGAGATTTGACTGTTTACAATGATTTCAAGATAATTCCAAGCTCAAATAACTTTTCTGGAGCATCTGTAATACCGCCTGACGTTGCAACATGTTCTAACTGTTTGGAAGAAATGGCTGATCCTGATAATCGGAGATATAAATATCCCTTTACAGCATGCACAGATTGCGGACCTCGTTTCACAGTAATTAATTCAATTCCATATGACCGAGAACGTACATCCATGGAAGATTTTCCCTTGTGCAACGAATGTGAAGTTGAATATGAAGATCCTGAAGACAGAAGGTACCATGCAGAGGCAAGCTGCTGCGAAGTTTGCGGGCCAGAAGTGTTTCTGTACAAGGATGGGATTTTAAAAATTGAAAATCCCATTAAAAAAGCCGCAGAACTTATTGATGAAGGAAAAATTCTTGCAATCAAAGGCATTGGTGGAACTCATTTAGTTGTGAAAACCACTGAAAATGGTCCCGTTGATATTTTGAGACAAAAATTGAGAAGATTCAACCAACCATTTGCAATCATGTCCCCGAATATTGAGACTGTTAAAGGATTTGCTGAAGTGTCTGGTGTGGAATCTGATACTATCCAGTCAAGGAGAAGACCAATAGTTGTGTTGAACAAAAATTCAAACTACTCATTGGCACCATCAGTTTCACCATACCTACATAATCTAGGTGTCATGCTTCCATACTCTGGTCTTCATCATCTACTCTTCAGCTACAGCACAGAACCTGCTTACATCATGACATCAGCCAACATGCCAGGTGAGCCCATGCTCATAAACAACGAAGAAATAATTTCTAAACTGGATGGTATAGCCGATTATTTCCTCTTGCACAATCGAAGAATTATTAACAGATGTGATGATTCTGTTGTAAGATTTAGAGATGGAGAACTTGCATTTATCAGGCGTTCAAGAGGTTACGTACCAGAACCCTATGACTTTTCAGGGATAAACAAGCAACTGAAGGTTCTTGCCCTGGGTCCTGAAATAGATGTGACTTTTTCAATTTTAAAGGAAGGAAAATGTTACGTATCACAACATATAGGGGATACAACCAAGTACGACACATTCCAGTACCTTCAAAATGCCGTGGACCATATGATGGATATCACCAAGACAACTGACTTTGATGTGATTGCCTGTGATCTACATCCTATGTTCTTCACAACCAAACTCGCAGAAGAAATGGGAGACAAATTTGGTGCGGAGATCTTAAGAGTACAACACCACCATGCACATGCAGCAGCACTCTGTGTTGATAATCAGGTTGATGAAGTCATATGCATAGCTGCAGATGGTGTTGGCTACGGTGAAGATGGAACAGCATGGGGTGGAGAAATTCTTCATACTCAAGGAGCAAGTTACGAACGTGTAGCAAGTTTAATACCACAGCAATTGGTGGGTGGCGATCTAACTACCAAGTACCCAGCTAGAATGGTTATGTCAATGTTATACGGCTCCATGGATGTTGATGAATTGTCAGAACTAATGAAAACAAGCTACATCCAACAGTTCAAACATGGCGAAAGGGAAGTTGAACTGGTGATTAAACAGCTAGAAACCGGGTTTAATACCAATATCACCACCAGTACTGGAAGGGTTCTCGATGCAATTTCAGCAAGCCTTGGAATTTGCGATAAAAGGACATATGAAGGAGAACCAGCAATGAAATTGGAATCTGCAGCCTATTACAGCGAAGGCGTTGTGGATATTCCCTACGAAATAGAAAAAGACGTTTCAAACAACATGGAATATTTAAACACCTCAAAAATCCTTTTAAAATGTATTGAATTGAAACAAAATGGAGAAAATGTTAACAATATAGCATTTGGGGCCCAAAAAGCGGTGGCACTCGGTCTTGCAGATTTAGCAATAAATGCCGCGGAAAAAACTGGTGTTAACATCATCGGTGCTACTGGAGGTGTCTTTTACAACGAAGCCATATCAGTGAGTGTGCGTGATAAAGTTAAGTCTGAAGGTTACAAATTTATCCAGCATAAAAATACCTGCGCAGGAGATGGTTCTGTATCTATGGGACAAACAGCAGTTGCATCATGGAAGATGGAATGAAATAAAAAAAACAACACAACCTTCTTTTTTAAATAAATATCTAATTATCTTAAAAATTCAAATGATTTTTTATAAACTAACTTTATTGATCCTTAGATTTCTGAGACTGTGTTCCCTTATGAACTTTAACTTCAGCCAACAGTTGTTCTGCGTACTTTTTTCCATCATCATATCTTTGTATGAGATTCTCAAGTTCTTCCACAACCTCAGTTTCACCCATACGAATCTTTCCTGCAATTGCATGTAAATCTGAAAATTCTTGACCAACAACATTCATTTTAATTGCACCGGGTCCAATAAAAATTTGAATCTGTATATCTTGTGATATGTCGTAGTACTTTCTTGGTCTTCCCCTCTCAATCTTTTGGAAAGATGAACTTAAAAGTCCCAATTCTTCCATTGCCCTGAGGTGTTCTATTATGGCCTTTTGTCCCACTTCAAGTTCTTTAGAGATTTCACTCACAAATCTAGGTTCATCTGTAAGTAAATTTATGATATCTCTACGAGTTTTGCAACCCATTACATCTAATATAGCTTCTAACTCCATGATTTACCACTTACTGGTTTAATTGTTATTATATTATAAATTTGTACCCCACTTTAGTAGTTGTGCGAAAGGTTTATATAACCTTTTGTAACTATAATAGTTAAAGGTTACTATTCTTTTTATACCACACAAAAGGTGAATGAATGACTGATAAACAAGAATTAGAGAAGTTGAAAAAGGATCTGGACAGTCTTAAAACTGAAATTAAAGAGAAAGATGAGATAATTCAGAATAAAGACCAAGAAATCCAGGACTTGGGTGATAAAGCAGAAGAATATCATTCCCAATTACTGAGACTTCATGCAGACTTTGAAAATTATAAAAAACGATCCGAGAAGGATCTTAAAGAATTTATTAAGTACGCCAACGAAGAATTGATAGTTAAAATTATTGATGTCTACGAAGACCTTGAAAGAGCTTTGAAAGCAGATGATTCCCAGGACATCAAAGAAGGCGTGGTTATGATTCATAAAAAACTCAAAGATACACTAAAAAATGAAGGTCTCTGCGAAATTGAAACTTCTGGAGAACCATTTGACCCTTACAAACATGAAGCACTCATGGTTGAAGACAATGAAGATTATGAAGATGGAACAATTATTGAAGAGTTAGCAAAGGGATACAGCCTTGATTCAAAGGTAATTAAGTATTCAAAAGTTAAAGTATGTAAAAAGAAGTAACCTTTAAGATTAAATTTAAAAAATTAACAAATATTGTATTTAAGAGGTGGATATAATGGCAAAGAAAGAAAAAATTATAGGCATAGACCTTGGTACAAGTAATTCTGCTGCAGCTGCTTTGATTGGTGGTAAAGCAACCATAATACCGAGTGCAGAAGGTGCAACCCAGTATGGTAAAGCATTTCCAAGTTACGTTGCATTTACAAAGGATGGACAGCGTTTAGTAGGAGAACCTGCAAGAAGACAAGCAGTAACCAACCCCGAACATACCATTAGTGCTATAAAAAGAAGTATGGGTACAGATTACACAGTTAAAGTATTGGATAAGGAATACACACCACAAGAGATATCTGCATTCATTTTACAAAAAATTAAAAAAGATGCAGAAGCATTCCTAGGAGAACCTGTTAACAAAGCAGTTATAACTGTCCCTGCTTACTTTAACGATAACCAAAGAACAGCTACCAAAGATGCCGGAACAATAGCAGGACTTGAAGTAGTTAGGTTGGTAAACGAACCTACAGCCGCAAGTTTAGCATACGGAATTGACAAGGCAGAAGATGATGAACTTGAAATTTTAGTGTTCGATTTCGGTGGAGGTACACTGGATGTTACAATCATGGACTTCGGTGGAGGAGTATTTGAAGTCAGATCAACAAGCGGAGACACAAGTCTCGGTGGAACAGATATGGACAACGCCATCATGAACCATCTCGCAGCTGAATTTAAGAGAGATACTGGCATAGATCTCATGACAGATGATCAGGCAGTTCAGAGATTGAGGGAAGCAGCTGAAAAGGCCAAGATAGAATTGTCAACAACCTTAACCAGTGACATAAACCTTCCTTTCATAACAGCAACAGCAGAGGGACCTAAACACCTAACATCATCACTCACAAGGGCAAAACTCGAAGAACTCGTTGATCCTATCATCAAAAAATGTGCAGGTCCATTGGAACAGGCCATCAAAGACGCTAAAATGAGTAAGTCTGACATAGACAAAATCATACTCGTGGGCGGACCAACAAGAATGCCTGCAGTCCAAAAATTTGTTGAGAAGTTCATTGGAAAAACAGTTGAAACAGGAATAGACCCAATGGAATGTGTGGCCATGGGTGCAGCAATTCAGGGAGGTGTAATGGCTGGAGAGATCAAAGACCTTGTTCTATTGGATGTCACACCATTATCTCTGGGAATTGAAACCCTTGGAGGTGTTTTCACTCAGCTCATTGAAAGGAACACAACCATTCCTACTAACAAGAGCCAAATATTCACCACAGCAGCAGATAGCCAACCTTCAGTAGATATTCATGTACTTCAAGGTGAAAGGCCAATGGCTGCAGACAACACTACCCTAGGAAGATTCCAGTTAGTTGGTATTCCACCAGCCCCAAGAGGCGTTCCTCAAATCGAAGTATCATTCGATATCGATGCAAACGGATTGATAAGTGTTTCTGCAAAGGACATGGGAACAGGTAAAGAACAGAGAATAACCATCACAGCATCCAGCAAACTTTCCAAGGAAGAAATCGATAAAAAAGTCAAAGAAGCTGAAGCACATGCTGAAGAAGACAAAAAACGCCAATCAGAAATTGAAATCAAAAATAACGCAGATTCAATGATTTACACTTCTGAAAAAACCTTGGAAGAACTTGGTGACAAAGTAGATGCAGAGAAAAAATCTCAGATAGAAAACTTGGTAAAAGAACTTAGGGAAGTAGCTGCAACTGATGACTTCGATGCCATCAAAGCCAAAACCGATGAACTCACCAAAGTGGTTCAGGAAGTTGGAGCAGCAATATACCAGGAAGCTCAACAAGCCCAGGCCCAACAGGAAGCTGAAGCAGGCGCTGGTGCAGAAGAAACCAAAGAAGACAAATCTGGTGATGAAACTATAGATGCAGATTATGAAGTGAAGAAATAGGATTTATAAACGGGAACTTCTTTTCCCATCCTTTTTTTTTACTTTAATTAACTTGCAGATACAGATTTGAATAGTGGATATTATTTTATGCAAATTTACTCATACAGATTAAAGACAGATTTTTAATTAATGAATCGTTAAATAGTTTGGTTGAGATAACTTTAATTTTATTTAAAAAAAATAGTATCTAATTAAATTTAAGGAAGATTATAATGGCAGAAAAGCGTGATTATTACGAAGTCCTAGGTGTAGAAAAGGGCGCGGATAAGAAGGAAATTAAAAAAGCCTATCGTAAACTAGCAATGAAGTACCATCCAGATGTGAGCGAAGATGAGGAATCTGGAGAAAAATTCAAAGAGATCAGCGAAGCATATGCCGTTCTATCAGATGCAGAGAAAAGGCAAACCTACGACCAGTATGGACATGCAGGTATGAATGGATTCTCACAAGAAGATATTTTCAACAACGCAAACTTTGAAGATATATTTAGAGGATTTGGATTCGGTGGAGGACAAGGAAACAGACAAAGCGGCGGTTTTGAAAGTATTTTTGATCTCTTCGGATTTGGTGGAGGAAACAGGAATGGACCAGTCCAGGGAGATGATGTGTACTACGAAATGAGCATCACACTTGAAGAAGCTGCATCAGGTCTAGAAACCGATGTTGAAATTCCACATAAAAAAACATGTCCCCATTGTCATGGATCTAAAGCAGAACCCGGTACCAACACCAAAACATGTCCAGAATGTGGTGGATCTGGACAGGTAAGACAAGTTAGCAACACCCCACTGGGACAGTTTGCCACAGTTAGGCCATGCAGAACTTGTAGAGGCGAAGGTCAGATCATCGAAACTCCTTGTACCGAATGTCATGGAAGGGGTATTGTTAACCATCAGAGTACCATCCATATAAAAATTCCAGCAGGAGTGGAAGATGGAAGTAGGCTTAGAGTTCCTGGTGAAGGGGATGTCGGAGAAAAGGGCGGTGCCCCAGGTGATCTATACGTTATTATCGGTGTGAAGCAACACCAGCTCTTCCACAGAGAAGGATCAGATCTTGTTTACAATATGCCAATAAGCTTTGTTCAAGCATCCATTGGAGCCACAGTAGAAGCTCCAACACTTACAGGAGCTGTTGATCTTAAAATACCTGCAGGCACTCAAACAGGTACATCTTTCCGTATTAAGGGCGAAGGAATGCCTCATCTACGTTGGAATGGTAAAGGAAATCTGTATGTTAAGGTCAAAATCGTGACCCCCAAAAAACTCAGTCCAAAACAGAAGGAATTACTTGTTGAATTTGCTGAAGTAAGTGGTGAAGAGATCTACATCGAAGACAAAGGATTTTTTGACAAAGTTAAGGATGCAATAAATCATTGAAAATTTATTTTTTTTTAAAATTGAAAATTTGATCAATCTCCACCCCCATAAATAATGTTGAAAGCTTCTATTTTATTTAGGGTGTGGTGATGATCTACTCATTTATACATAACTATTTTTGATATAATTCAATGGCCTAGTTTTCAGTGTTGAACATCATCATCCCCTCTACATGTTCACTACACGTTTATGATAAAAAAAGAATAATTCATATCAATCCAAATTTGATTGATCCGATCCATATCAAATACAAGCCTATGGCAAGAATCACTAATCCCATTAAGATGTGTCCATTCTTTTGCATCCAAACATTGATCTTTGAGAGTAGCTTTTCAGAGCGACCTGGAAGCAAGAAGTAAATGAGTAGTGGAACTTCGCAGACCAGGAGGGTTATTAATATTAAAATTACCGAAACAGTTACTTTTCCAGTGATAGGCACAGCTGCTGTTGCTATGAGTTTTCCTGCTTCTAAAACTATTAGGGTGGTTGAAAAATTGATGAAAAACATCACAAATCCAAAAGACAGGCCTTTCAAGAACACCAAAAGGCTTGAAGAATCAGGATGTTCACCATTGAATCTGTGTTTTGGTGATTTTTGAGGGCGAAATATTCTAATGATCCCCATGATTAACAGAATTACCCCTAAAATAAGATCGATGGCAGCCAATAATGGATTTGGGTGCGGTGATTCCGAACTAACCCCATTTCCAAGTATAAAACCAACACACAACACAATCAAAACCATTAATATGGATCCGGCGTAGTAACTCATTCCAGAGATCTTTGGTTTCTTGGAAATTGATAGTAACAGAATAATTCCCATTAAAGCTGTTGGGCTCACTGCAGCACCGAATGCTAGTGGAATTATTTGTGCGAGAAGAGATACTGTTCCAGACATTCAATCACCTTGAATATGGATGTAGTTATAATTAGGTCAGCGTCTGGTTTATAATGTTTTATAATTAGTTGTATCACAAAACAGTAAGTAAAATCCTGATCAAAAAAAGATAGTATAAATTTTTCCGTTAAAATAAACATTAAATGGCATGTCGAGAGTAACCCACCTTCTGTTTTAGCAGCATTCATCTATGCGAATTACCTCTACCTCGTACAGGACTCATCAGTAGTATTTACTCTTGCATCCCGTGGAATGGCCGTTTCACCGATCCTTTTGATGTCTTCAGCATTGCTTCATTGTCATTCATCAAAAGACGTGTCGTTTCTGCTCCATTGTCACGCTTCTCAGCGCGTGCCTTATGGCACCACAGTTCTGTAGGATGGATGGAGTTTCCTCAGTTTACAAAAAACCGTTAGCTGCTCTTCGACTTGCCATTTAAAAAAGTGAAAAATAGCGGGGCCTAGATTTGAACTAGGGCTCTCGGGGTTATGAGCCCCGCGGGATCACCAGACTACCCCACCCCGCTGTACTACAACTGTTATCTTTCACAGCATATAAACCTTTGCATTGAATGGTATATTATCGAGGTATTTCTTTCTGTTTAGACAAAAATTCATTGCTTAGACAAAATATCCTTTGCTTCTTTGTCTAAAGAGTAACCCACAACGGTTCTTATTGCAACGATTACAGCAAGAACTATTACTTCGTTAAGATCGGGTCGAATAATCGTTCTTACCAGATCGGCTGCAATGAAAAATTCAAGGGCGAGAACTATCTTAGATGTAAAATCTATACGAATAGAATTGTAATCAGAAGAGTGTTTCCATAATTCAACCTTCAAAACATTGAAAATAGCTCTTAATCCCCCGTATACAATTAGAATAGCCCCAAAGATGGAAAAAAATAAGACCACATAATTGACAATATCCGAGTACATATTATCTCCTTAAAAAAAAGATTTGTAATTAGAATCTACTCTTCTGGAGATTCTAACTTATCGAGTCTTTCCTCAATTTTGTCTATTTTTTTGTTGGTGTATCCCCTGTACTCTTTGAACCTACCATCCAGTTCACCAAGATCCCGGGATACCTTACTGTATCTTTTCTCTAGATCCATCACATCATTCTTTGTTGCCAATTCCCAGTCTTTTATGAGTTGGTCACTTTTATCATCTAGGAACAGTTCTATTTTACCTGAGAGAAGATCTGTACTTTTTGGAACACCCTTTACCGTACCCTTTATCTTTTCTCCCATTCCTGCCATTTTTTCACTGACCCCATCGATCATGCTGCCGTCGATGGTGACTTTTTCACTCATTCCAGAAGTTTTAGCTGTTTCGGTTGTTCCATGATCTTCATCGGATCTGGATACTGTGGAACGTGCTTTTTCTCCTGTTTCAGCTATAATAGTACGAGCTCTTATTATGGATTGATTTCTAGAGTCTTGCATGTAGTAATAGAGCAAAACCACTATGGCACCAGCAAGAACCAGTATTGCTAGTAACTCCAAAGCAGTCATTATTTGCCTCCTTTACCCTTTCCAGATTTTTTCTCAAGTTCTTGTTCTTTTTTCTCGATGTCCATCAGTAATTTTTGGAGTTTGGCAAATTCAGTTTGGGCTTCAAGTCGGTTAACCCTCTCATTTATCTCACTGTGAAGATATCCTGCTTTATGCATCAAATCTGAAGTGTTTTCTCGTATTTGTGTCAGTTTTTCTTGTTGATCCTTTGGAAGTACTATGTCGTTCATCATTCTTTTGGATTCCAGGTCCTTCTCAACCAATTCTATCTTCTTGAGTTCCGCCTGTTTCGTAAGAAAATCGACATTTGTTTGTGCCTCCCTGACACGTCTCCACTGCATTAGTGCAACTATCAATCCAACAACTACTATGGCTGCTATTATTATATAAAATACATTTTGGTCAATTGCTACCATATTTTTACCCCTTTATTTCTAAACAAATTATGTACATAGATTTTTTTGTAAATAAACTCCAATTCATAACCATTACAATACTTTATTTCTATTTAGTCTGCTTATTCATATTCTACGTTGAAATAAGTAGACAGAATTTTTTTTGTAGTCTGATTTTTATATGATGGTTTTAATAATAAGATATTGTTCGGGATGTTATTTTAAATTTACTTTTTAAAAAATACCGAAAAGTTAGATTGTAAATTAAATTTGATAGTGTTAAATGATTATATTTTGAATTTGAGTATTATATTAAAATTTAGGTTTAGTGATTTTATGATTGAGGCGTATGAAAAGTCAGGAAAAATAGTTTCCAAGGTAAGGAAGATGGCAACAGATTACATCGAAGCCGACATGAAAATATTAGAACTCGTAGACTTCGTTGAATCAAACATAATAGAAATGGGAGCAAAACCAGCATTCCCATGCAACATATCAATAAACGAAATCACAGCCCACTACACTGCCCCGCCAGGAGATGAATCCATAATTAAAGATGGAGACCTGGTAAAAATTGACCTAGGAGCCCATGTAGATGGCTACATCGCAGACTCAGCAATAACCGTATTAGTCGGAGATAGCGACACCGTTCTCACAGAAACAGAAAACGAACTAAACCATAAACTGATACAAACAGCACAAGACGCCCTAGAAAGTGCAATAAACACCATAAAAGCAGGAGTAGAACTCGGAGAAATAGGAACAGCAATCGAAGAAACCATCACCCAAAACGGACTGAACCCTGTTTCAAACTTAACTGGTCATGGAATGGATCAGTACATTCTTCACTCGGGAATATCAGTGCCAAACATTAAGGAAGTCAATGACCACAAGGTAGAGGAGGGAGATGTGTTAGCAATAGAACCCTTCGTCACCAACGGAGTTGGTTGGGTGTCAGATATACCTGAGGTCCATATCTTCAGATTTTTAAGGGATAGGCCAATGCGTATGGTTCAGGCCAAAAAACTTCTCCACAGTATTGCAATGGACTTTAGAAATCTTCCATTTTGTCAGAGATGGTTGACAAACGAGAACAATGAAAAGCATATAAATATGGCCATGAGGCAGCTCATAAATTCCAGGGCAATTTATCCATATCATGTTCTCAAAGAAAAAAGCGATGCAAGGGTTGCTCAAGCTGAACACACTGTAATAGTAGAAGCAGATGGATGTAAAGTCATAACATTGTAATTACCCCATCTGTTACTGACTATTTTTAGAATTAATAAAATAAAAATAATAGGAAGTACAGAATTTAATCCTGTACTCAATTTTAGTTGTAGATTTTTTTTTGGATCTAGTGTTTTGTTTGTTACATTTTTGTTATTGAGAATTTACTAAAAATATAGTTGGGTGGTTACATGATCGAAGCGTATGAAAAGTCAGGAAAAATAGTTTCCAAGGTAAGGAAGATGGCAACAGATTACATCGAAGCCGACATGAAAATATTAGAACTCGTAGACTTCGTTGAATCAAACATAATAGAAATGGGAGCAAAACCAGCATTCCCATGCAACATATCAATAAACGAAATCACAGCCCACTACACATCTCCACCCGGAGATGAATCCACAATTAAAGATGGAGACCTGGTAAAAATTGACCTAGGAGCCCATGTAGATGGCTACATCGCAGACTCAGCAATAACTGTACTAGTCGGAGATAGCGACACCGTTCTCACAGAAACAGAAAACGAACTAAACCATAAACTGATACAAACAGCACAAGACGCCCTAGAAAGTGCAATAAACACCATAAAAGCAGGAGTAGAACTCGGAGAAATAGGAACAGCAATCGAAGAAACCATCACCCAAAACGGACTGAACACTATTCCAAGTCTTTCAGGTCATGAAGTGGATCAGTACTTACTTCACTCAGGCATATCAGTACCCAACAAAAAGGAAGAAAATCACCACAAAATTGAAGAAGGTGATGTGTTAGCAATAGAACCATTTGTAACTTATGGATCAGGACTTTTGAAAGATGTGAATGAAACTAATATTTTCAAATTTTTAAAAAACCGTCCAATGCGTATGGTTCATGCCAAAAAACTTCTTCATAACATAGTAAGTGACTATGGAAGTCTGGAATTTTGTCAGAGATGGTTAATAAACGATAACAATAAGAACCATATAAATATGGCCATGAGACAGCTTATCAACTCAGGGGCAATATATGCGTACCATGTTCTCAAAGAAAAAAGCGATGCAAGGGTTGCTCAAGCAGAACATACCGTAATAGTAGAAAAAGACGGATGCAAAGTCATAACATTATAATATTAATTTAAACAAAATCAGTTATTCTTTTTTTTTGAATTTAAAAAAAATAAAATATAAAGTACAGAATTTAATCCTGTACTTAATTTATTGTTTCCCTTAGACGTTTGCGAGAGGATCTTCCTTTTCGCTACTTGCCTTGAATGGAACAGGTAGACCCATTTCTTTTCGTCTGTCAATCTCCTTCATCGCTTTCTCTTTCTTCTGAGTTGCGAGTTTTGTGAGTATTTCTAGACCGAATTTGCCTGTGTCTACTGGTTTGGTTTCTATTACACCTGCTTCTACAGCTGCTTTGAAGACTGTTTCTCCAGCATCTGTTCGGGTGAATACAGTTGACCAACCGTCTGGTGAACCAACTGAACCTGTTGATACGTCTGCTAATTCAGCAACGTAGTCAAGACATACTTTACATCCGCTCTGTTCGTAACCGTGGGTTTCTTTGAGTGGGATTGAAAGTACATCATCTGCGGTGTGTACCCAGAATTTACCTTTTCCAATGTCCATTTTTTCTACTAGCTCAGGGCTAACTCCCATCTTTTCAGAAATGAATGTCTGAAGTGATGCGAATGGGAAGTTCTCCATACAGAATATACCTGTTAAAAGAGCTATTTTGTCAGCAAGGAATCTCACACCAAATGGATAAGACTGCATTTTTCTGATACCCATGGCTTGACATGGGATTGCAACGGTACCGACTTTTTCAAGTCCGTACTGCCTTACAGCTTTTTTCAGCATTAAAACGTTTGGGGAGAATGTGTATTTAGTTCCTGCTGCTGCTAATATTTCATCAGCTGTTTGAGCGACCATAGGCTCTGGTTTCCAGAAGTCCTTTCCTGGTCCTGCAACAACTGCACCATCTATGAGTTTTTCCTCGAGGGCATAGCAGAATAGAGCAGAAACAATTCCTCCGTCCTGTGCGATCTTCTGAATTTCTTTGTCAGTTGATCTTGCAGTAACAACTTCTTTGTATGTTCCTAATACCATTTTCTCGTCCTCCTATAACCCTAGATCCTGTTTTATCCTGTCTGCTGGCCACCAGCTTCTAGGACACTGGACGTAGCAGATACCACATTTCACGCATCTTGCGCTGGTGAGCTCTGGTCTACCATCGGTCATGGTTAATGCTCTGGTCTGACAGGCCATAGCACATGTTCCACATCCTATACATAGAGCTTGGTTTACAACCTTGTACTGAAGGTCGCATCCACATGCTTCTGTGTAACCAGCTAAATCTATCATTGGTTGTAGATAATCCATATCACCATTAATTACAGCAACAACTGTTTTTGCAATTATTTCTGGTGATGGTGGGCATCCTGGTATTGCACAGTCTACCTTCACAAGGTCAGCTATAGGCACGAAAGATTCGTGATCTGGGCGAGCCTGCTGTCCGCCTCTGGAATAACGAGTGAAACATCCTGTTGCTGCACAGGAACCGAAAGCTACTACTAATCCAGCTTTTTCCCTTGCTTCTTTAAGTTCTTTTACACTGTGTTCATCTTGTAGACATACGGAACCTTCAACTAATACTAGGTCCATTTCTGGCATTTCCCATACATCTGCCAGTGTTTGTCCATAAACTATATCCACCATGTTGGTGAGTAATTCGGCTAAAATGTCGTAGTTTTCACTGAGCGACATAATGTCACCGGTACATCCTGATAAGTGGACGTAACCGATTCTTGGTTTTGCTTTTTCTTCAGCCACTTTTTCAACCTCCTCTTTTGGAACTTCCTTTGGTTTTGCCCCTATCCCTAAAAATTGTTTAATTCTGGCTAACATAGGCTAAACCTCTATTTCTTTTAAAATTATTTCAATGGCCTTTGGAATTGCATTTTCCACACTTTCTGTTAAACCCAATTCTATGTTGGGGGCAGAGACCGATTCTGGTTGGACTCCAATTACCATAACTTCACATACTTTGCTAAGATCGTGCAACGGTTGGTTTACTGGCCAAGAATGCATATTTTCATACGCACCTTTAGGGAGTTCTTCTACATCAAAAACCCTGAGTGTCCCTGGTTCTGCACCGAAATCAACGATGTCCACAACGATCATCTTTTTCCAAGTTTCATGGGGTAGGGAAAATACGAAGTGTGGGCCTCCTGTTCCGGCATCTATAGTCATTGTGTTGTCAGGAAGCGGTTTTTCTTCAGAAAGCTTATCTATAGCATCTATAACTGCAGGACCAAATCCATCGTCCTGAAACAGTATGTTACCGCACCCAACAATTAATATCTCTGCTTCGTATGGCATTTTAATTCCCTTTAAATCCTGACCATTTCGTTTTTAATGACACTCCTGTCATCGTCATCCACTACTATTACGTGGGTTGCGCATGAGAGACAAGGGTCGTATGCTCTAATAACGTGAGGTCCGAATTCGTGGTGGAAGCCTTCTGTTGCAGGTCCCATGGTTGGTATGTTCCAGGTTGTTGGAACTAAACAGCTGTAGAACTGAGTTTTACCATCTGCTATCTGGGCCATGTGAACATCCATTCCTCTTGGTCCTTCGATAGCACCAATACCTAACTTGTTGGTACCAGTAACATCGTAATCAGCCATTACAGGTGCAGATGTGTCCAGTTCAGCTAGTAAATCCACAATCTTGGATACGTTGGTTTTCATTTCCATAGCTCTTGCTACGTGCTGTGCAACAACACCCTTTTCATTGTAACTACCGAATACTGCTGCCCTAGCCCTTGGGCCTACTTCTACATTCCTACCATCGTATAATGGTATGGTTGAGCATGCTCTTTTACCTACTTCAGGGTCATCGTACCATGTTTCAGGCATGATTTCAGTGAACCTGTCTAAATCGAATTTGGTTCTGTCACCGTAGAGAGGATGGGTTGCTAAAGTTGGCACGTTTACCACACCCAATCCGTCTGGTAAGTCTTTATCAGCAATTAAACCAATCATAAGGTCTACATGTGCGTCAATTTTTGGTATGAGTGCTTTGGTTCTAGCGTATAACCTTTTTCTTGCGGTTTCACTTATGTTGCTAGCCATTCCACCGATTCTTACGTCGGCTGGGTGAATTCCTTCTCCTGCAACCATATCTACTACGTACTGAACTGTTTTCCTTATTTCGGATACAGAGTTTATGGCTGTTGCCATTAAGTTTTCAGGCACAAAGTCGGTTGCAATCAAGAAGTGGTGTATTGCATGGCTGTTAACTGTGTGAGCTGCAAGTGTCATTTCCCTTAACTGTCTTGCTGCTTTTGGTATTTCAATACCTAAAGAGTCGTCTATAGCTTCTACTGATGCTAGAGTATGAGGAATTGGACAGACACCACAGATTCTCTGTACTATGACAGGTGCTGTTTCTGGTACTTTTCCAGTTACTATTTTCTCAAGACCTCTAACAGGAGTAATACTAAAGTATCGCCCCTTAGTTACGATTCCTTCATCATCGACGTCCATGACCAATTCTGCATGGCCCTCTTGCCGTGATGTTGGCGATATAACTATTTTTTCGCTCAAATGTATCACCTCTTGTTTTTAAATAATCTTTTGAACATCAATATTTCTCTTGATAATATATTATATTATAACCTTTTCTTTGAAGAGTAAAGTGCAAAATTTATATACAATGAGGAACTAATCTTCAATTTCCTTATTGAACATGTGAATTGGTGTGAAATTAAATGGTATTATAGTTATTGATTTTTGCTTAACTATAATTATACGATTTTAAGTTCAAAACAATATTACCTGCAATAGGTATAAATCCAAATAAGACAATATATTATATTAATAAATTGAAATCTGAATTTTATCAGTAAAAAGAGTTGAAACTGATGTTAGATAAAAAAATATTGATATCAATTGTTATTGTACTTGTAATTGGTGTTGCAGCAGCAAGCTACCAGGCCACGACCAAAACTCCTGGAGTTTGGCAGTCAAGTGTAGCAGAACAGCAGCTTCCGACAGAACAAGGATCAACAGGATCTGATGGTTCATCTGCACTCACATCAACAAGTTCATCATCTGGAATTGTTCAGAAGGAATCTCAAAGTTCATCGAGTTCAGGACATAGTGGATCAAATGGGATCACAACTGAACAGGCTAAAGCTTTGAGCATTGCGAAAGGCGGAATCGAAGATTCATCAGTCACAGCAGGTACCCCCGTATTAATAGGAACATCAACCTACAGAGTCACATTGTATAATGCCGATGGTGTAGATTCAGGATATTTTATTGTTGATACAAATACAGGTAAAATAACTGAGGGTGCTGGAGGTGCTCCAAATGGTTGAGATGATCGAAACTAAATCTGAATGTTGTAAAATTATATCAGAAGATGTGAAGGATGCCATTGTAATTGAAGGTTCTCCTGAGTTTGGATTAATTGGTAACATCCTAGGATGGTTACTTGTTGAAGAACTTGGCATGAAACAAATAGGTTACATTGATTCAAAGGATTTTCCACCACTTGCAGTACTTTATAAAGGAGTGGCAATTCATCCATTCAGGATATACAGTTCCAAGGGAATAGTACTTTTCCTGTCTGATTTCATTGTACCACCAGAAGTTTCCTATGATATGTCAACAGCAATAGTTGACTGGATGGAACGAAACAACAGTAAAGAATTTATAACATTTAATAGTATGGTAGTAATGGAGAAGAGTGACTCTGTTGCAGCAGCAGCAAATTCACAAGATGCTCTCAAAAGACTTGGAGATCTGGAAGTTCCAATTTTACCCTTTGGTAACATCAACGGAATATCCGGCTCTTTATTAACAAAAACAGCCACTAAAAACATTTCAGGCTCATGCCTGTTCGCTGAAGTGCTTAATCAGTATCCTGATCCTAGAGCAGCAGCAAGTTTAGTGAATGTTTTAAATAGGATGTTAGATATACAAGTCAATGCGGAACCACTCATAAAAGAGGCAGAGCAAATAGAGGAAAGACTCAAAGAATTAGCAAAACGCGTTCCAAATGAGCCAGAATCTCCAATTTACAGTTAATTCATAATGGGCCCGTAGCCTAGTTGGATAGGGCGTCGGACTTCTAATCCGAAGGTCCCGGGTTCAAATCCCGGCGGGTCCGTTGTAACTTCTTTTTAGAAGTATAGTAACTGCCATATGAGGGTTCTGTAAATTTATCATATATTCAAGGGCCCGTAGCCTAGTCTGGATAGGGCATCAGACTCCTAATCTGAAGGTCCGGGGTTCAAATCCCCGCGGGTCCGTTCTTATTTTATAATTATTCAAAAGAAGAAGTATCAAATATCTATTTTAAAAATTTATGTCCTGAATTATCAATCTTTAAAAAAAAAATAATGTGATTGATTTAATCAACTCTTAACTTCAGGTGCAACATCCTTTGAATCAGTTTCTATTCTAACTTGTGCACCAATCACTCCACCAACTACTGCCACAATTATGTAGAGTACACATGAAATTATCAGTTGTGTGGCTACGAGTCCTAAATATGCACCGTATCCATAAAGGGTATAGGTTACCACCAATATGAGGGCTACTATGAGAGCTCCAATTACTCCAAACAGTGCCCCATTTATGGCACCTGCCAAGTAATTTTCTCCGACCATGAATCCTACCAGTATTCCTATGGCTAGAAATGTGGTGATTGTAGCATCCAAGGTTGAAAGTATATTAGTAACTACATAAAATGCAATTACAGTGATTAACCCTATTATTAGGGGTTTTCTTTTGATCATTTCCTTAACCATATTATCACTCCACTTTAAGTTTATTAATACCAAATATTATCGACCATCACAATTAAATCTATACCAAAGTTGATACCAATTTTGACCAAGATCAGAACCAGTGAATACTCAATAAAAATTCCTTAGACATTAGATTACAATAAAAGAACATTGTAGAAAAAAATGGTTTTGGAGATAATAATATGAAATTGAAGTTAAAAGGTGTTCAAGAAACATTACTCATTCCACTGTGGTCAAAGGCTATGGAAGTTGAGCAACCTAATCCTATAGTAACTGATCATAAGGCAGTTGAAATTGTTAAAAATTTAGATTACAATTTTCCTAATTTGGATAAAGAATGGGCCACACAGTTGAGTGTTGTCATCAGAACCGAGTTGCTTGATAAAGCTGTTGAAAAATTTATGGCTGAACATAAAAATGGTGCTGTGATAAATCTAGGGTGTGGATTGGATACTCGATACTCAAGACTTGATAACAAAAACTATTCATGGTTCGATTTGGATCTTCCCAGCACCATCGAACTTCGAAGAAATTTTTTTGATGAAACAAACAGTTACCACATGATAGACAAGTCAGTTTTTGATTACGGCTGGTTCAATCAAATCCCTGGAGATGTTCCTCTACTGATAATCGCAGAGGGCTTGCTCATGTACTTCTCAGAGGAAGAAGTTTCAGAACTTTTTAAGGCTCTGGCAGAGAAATTTTCCGGAGCAGAAATGCTTATTGAAACAATACCATATTCCCTGGTTAAGCAAAGCCAAAATTCAAATCTCATAGAAAAACAATACAATATCAAGGCCAATTTCTCATGGGGCATTAACAATGGAAATGAGGTTGAGAAATTAAATCCTAACATTAAATATATCGAAGACTGGCATTACTTCGACTATCATAGGGATAGGTGGAAAATTATAAGATGGTTATCATTAATTCCATACTTTAAAAATAGATTTGGAAATAGAATTGTTCATTTTAAATTTTCAATGGGAACTGCATGAAAAGGGGTTCCATATTAATTTTCTAATAAAAATAAAAAAAGGGTTCTAATAAATGATCCAAAATAAAAAAATTACTGGGATTTATTAGTTCTGAGGCAAGTTTCTGCCTAAAATTTGCATCATAATTGTAACAGCTATGAATCCACCGATCATTACGAGAAAAATTGTTGTTTGATACTCCACATTATCATTTCCTTTAGATTTTATATAGACAAATGAGTGTTTATTGTTAATATGATTTTTGTTATGATCCTAGATATAATTAAAATTTCACAGATCACTACCATGAAAAAAAATTAAATTTCATCAACTGCTTGGGCACCCTTAACCATATTTATCATGGATTGGAGTTCGCTTGAAAGATTTTCAAATTCTGCTGCTGAAATTACCAGCACCACTTGGTTTTTCTCGAACATTTCCCCATCTTTGGGCACAACAACCAGCTGATCTTCGTTGTTATTTTTTAGTTTAGTACATACACCCACAGTTGCCTTGATCTCCATTTGTAACACCGTACCATAATTTTATGATCTACACAAAATATTTTGGTTGTAAATAGTTATTAAATTATTCCGGCACTATTATTTCACCGTATCTGCCGCCCCCTCCAGAACTTATTTCCAAGGTACCGTTACGGAAAGATTTTATTACAGCTGCCACTTCGGGATCAACAGCTACGACATCTTGGATAGGGGCATGGATCAATGCATTTATTTCATTTTCAAAATTGTTGATCATTTCCTTCCATATATTTTGTACAAAAACTGTAGTAACACCCTTAC
Organism: Methanobacterium lacus; assembly: GCF_000191585.1. Classification (NCBI taxonomy): domain Archaea; kingdom Methanobacteriati; phylum Methanobacteriota; class Methanobacteria; order Methanobacteriales; family Methanobacteriaceae; genus Methanobacterium; species Methanobacterium lacus. The sequence continues at coordinate 210,445 of NC_015216.1, read as the reverse complement.
CATGAGTGATGCTGATTATCTCAGCCAAGGGTAATATGTGTATATATGGTGGCCTATGTGGGGGATGGTGTGGTTCTTCCCAGTTTGAAAGTTCATGTATCCTGTAATCAACACCCTTCTTTATTCTGCCACCACATGGACACTTCATCTTCATTTTAATTGCATCTTCCACAGGATATTTTACATGACATTTCGAACACGCAGTCACATGGTACTTTCCAAGTCTTGGATCAAATCCATAGTTGGCAGTTATCTTATTGTTAGCAATGGAATCTTTGATACCTGCAAATGTTAACTCATCAACATCCATTTCATTGAACTCCCTTCCAAGTCTGTGTGGCCATGGCGAATGGGCATCTGAATTTGTTAAAAATGTTAGATCCTGTAACTCCTCAATTTTATCGGCCATATCTGAATCTGCAGATAATCCAAGTTCTAGGAAATCAGGAGTTTCTCCATAACATTCTACTAAACTGTCGTGCGCTTTGTAAATACTTGTCCAAGGCGTAAATGCATGTGCAGGGCCAATGATACATCCAGTTTCATGGGCCACTTCCATGATCTCACGACCATTCATCCTTATCCTAGGCCTGCCATCAGCATCCATATTTCCCCTAAGTTTAGTTCTTGTTTCTTTAACTGCTTCGATGGACGGAAAAATAATCAGGTGATGTACCCGTTTAGTATCCTCAACCTCTGTGGTAAGTATGAACTTGGATTCAGCAGTTTCATCTTCGACTAAATCAGGTTTAATTGAAAATATTCCATCTGAAGATTCTTCAGTAGTGTCTTCAATTATCTTAAGATATTTTTGATGTAAAGCATCCCCAGTTGCCACAACATCAAGTCCCTTAAGTTTAGCTTGGGGAGCCATTACCAAAGGAGTCATATTTTTAGATGTGGCCATGGAGTAACAGCCGTGTATGTGAAGATCCGCATTGATTATCATGTTTTAGTACCCTCATTTTTTTTATAGGCCTTATATTTTTAACAGGACATAAAATTTATTAAAAAAAAATAGTAGTTGTGAAAAAAAATTGAAAAATATATGTAATGGAAAACATTTATCCGATATATCGGAGATCTTCTTCTCCTTGGACAATGTTCATCCTGTCGCTCATTTCCCTTTCCATTTGTTGAGCTTTGGATATCATTTTCCTAGTTTCTTCTGCCCTTTCTTCAAGTTTTGCAATGTCAACGTCAACATTCAATATTTTCTGAAGAATGGTTAAAACTGCCTTAGATGCTTCGGCATCAATGAAGTAACCTGGAGTTTCACCCATTAAACAAACACCGGACATGCCCTTAGACATTCCTAAACCAAGTATAAGTCCAGATGCACCAATTATCCCACCATCAGCAGTTCTCAATGTTACATCATGACCCTTTAACATTTCTGCAAGTTCAATGTTTGTTGCAGCTCCAAAAACTTTTGGTTTGTCCACAGGCTGCCCTGTACCAAGACCACCAAGGGTATAAATATTTTTAACTCCGAAATTATGGACAAAATCAATAATAGTACCACAAATTTCGTACTGTCCCTCTGGACTCAATCCCTGAGTGTTACCAACAAGAATTATGTAGTCTTGTTCAGCTTCTCCCTGGGATTTAAGATAATAAAATTCATTTTTCATTGGCTCTATGAGACCTTCCTCATCCACAAATACCTGCGGAGGGAAAGCTGGGGAATATAATTCTGCAAATTTAACTGCTCCCAATTCATGTATGAGATGTTCTGCAACTAATTTACCCACGTGCCCAATACCTGGGAGAGCTTCAATAAATATGGGTTCGCTGAGTTCTACTTCTTCTAAATTATTGATAAAAGTTTTATTCATCCAACCAACTCCTTTTAGCTCTTTGAGAGCTGTTCCTTAAGCATACGTCTATACTTTCCATACTTATCCTCAGGAGAATATTTTGGCGGATAAATAACTCCTACCTCTCCCCCGCAAGGACATTTGTCTGTGAGTGTGTATTCCCCACAGGACTTGCATTTTTTCATTTTAGGCTTCATTCGAGTTCACGTTGGAAGGTTCCCTCTCCTCCCTCTTCAATAACAACTTTTATTGCATTTTCTGCTGCTTCTTTTAGAAGAGTTTCTGCAGTAATGTAATCGGATGATTTAACCATCAGTCTGTATCTTGGTGCACCAACACACTGTACAGATATTTCATCACTGTCGATTGAACTGAGTGCTTTCTTGATTACATCCACACCATTAGGTGCGTATGATTTTAAGTCCACGTAACCTGTTATATTAACTTCAGGAGGGGAAATATTCTTTTTAGCGACTGCTTCTATGGAATTTGCCCAATCCTCATCCATTCCTCGATCTATGAGAGAGATTGCACCTTCTTCAGCTGCAGTTTCAAATGCACCGTAGAGATCTCCGAACTCTTCCATAATTCCGTAGCCAACTTCTTTATAAGCATCATCTAGGGTTTTTTCCAGACTTTTTGCAGAGAATTCCAGAAGTTTTTCAGCTTTCTGTTCAATTTTCCATTGCTGAATCTTTCTTGTACGCTGATCTTCCCTTATCCTTTTTAGTGAAACATCAACATGACCTTTTTTTGGATTAACTCGCAGAACTCTAGCCACGATTTTCTGATTTTCCCTAACGTAGTCCCTAATGTTTTTTACCCAACCAGAAGAAACCTCAGATATGTGTATGAAAGCTTCCTTACCATCATATTCTTCTAGGCTTCCAAAGGCGCCGTAGTTTAAAACTTTATGAACAGTTCCTACGACCAAATCTCCTTCATCCGGCCATTCTTTTCTCATTCTTACCATTAAAACACCTATAATATATTTACAATATATTATTTTTTAAAAAGAATTGAATTGTACTAGTTTTTGTATCGATTGATACAAAAAATAGTAACTTAATCCAAAACTTCTATGATCTGAGCTGTAATCTCAGATTTTCCGCCCTTAGGTTTAACAAGGGTCTTTCCACATATTATGCACTGTACCTGGGAAGCAGCATGATCAAAAACAACCTGCTGATTTCCACAGTCCACACACTTAACCTTTAAAAAATTACTTTTGTTAGATCTGTAGTTTGCCACTTCAATCACCCTACAACAAATTCTACTTTACCTGCTCGGAACGATGATCTCTTGATATGAGACTTTCCACATTCCTTGCACTTGTACCTGAGGTCTAATTTCTTAATTGGCTTGTTTCTTGAAGGTAATGGCCTTGGGTAACCCCTGTATCCACTTGTAACCCTTCTGAACTGCCTTTGACCCCATTTAAGTTCGCTGGCTTTTCTTCTTTTAGATTCTAATACTTCGTGAATAGTGTGTTTTTTGCAACTTGGACAATAAGTTCTCCTTTCTTTAGGAATCTTCATATAATCACCTCTTAAATGTAAAATAAGTTGTGCACTTAACTTTCTGAATTAATATGCCGTTTTTAAAACTTATTTAACGAAAATATTTATATTATTAACTTTGTACTTCTTGATAAAAGTGCAATTAATATATTAATTTGTTTATCATTAACAGTTTATTTATATGTTTGTATAAAAATCCCCTTCTTATTTTTAACTAGGATCTTTGCGTTGGGCTCGGGGATAGTAATTAAATCCTGTGGAGATACTGGCCCATATACAATTTTATCTACTCCAACTATGGATGGAAGTTCATCAAGAATCATCAAAGTTTTTATAAAAGTGCTACCTAGTTTTTCACTGGGTTTTTCTTCTTCAGCTTCGGAGGAATATTGTTCAGAATCAATGTTCTTCTTTGGTGTTTCAGCTTTATCTTCAACAGACTCAGAATCATCTGATTTGTTTTTAGCCCCTCTGGAAGGTTCTGATCCATATCTTTCAATTATCTGACTCTCAAAATCTCCATCAGGAATATCTTTAACATCGTCTTCAACTGGTTGTGGAACACCAGAAACATCAGATATAAGTGAATCTATGTCCAATGATTTTGCAGATCTCTCTGGCCTACTTTTAGATTTAACAGGCATTTTCCCATTGTTGCCATGATTCTTCTGTATGTAAGACATCAATGGAGCAGTTAATTTTCCCCTGTACTTAACAATGGATTCAACTAGTTCAAGATATAAAAATTCCTCTTCAGGAGTGGAGTTAATTGGAACTGTGATCTGATTATCAGAACTACCTTTAGCCTTTGATTCTTTGAATAGCTGATATGCTCTCTGAACGTTCATAACAGCGCTGTTGGCAATTTTATGTTCCCTTCTTTCACATATTTCTGCCACTATTCGCTGCGCATCCCTTAACAGGTATGATTCAAAGGAAAATGGATTGTCATCTATCTTCCTCATGAGCCCGTTGAGATAGTTGGAGACTTCAGTGTAGAAGTTATCTCCTACACGAGATAGACCGCTTATACTACGCTCTTTCTTTTGGATCTCCCTCAGTTTTTGGAAAAATTCATCCAACCCTATTCCTCACTTTCTATCCTTGGAGCTAGTAGGAACTTCAATTCACCATCACCTGAAACCATTTTCATGGCCAAGTTAAGGGGCATATCATTTCCAAGGCTCAATACTGCAGTTTCAGAGAATTTATCAGCCTTTAACATCTCTTTAATCTTTTCCAACGAGAACACAGACTTGGCATTTTCGTTGATCTTTTCACCATGGAGGTACTCTATCTTTGCATCACCAAATTCACCCTCAGCAGAGGCAATAAATTTGTCTGTGTCAACCATCAACGATATTTTATCAGAGACTATTCCAATATCTTGTATGGAGTTTTTAAGTAGTGAAAAGGGTATTTCGAATTCAGAGGGATAGTCAAGATCTGGTGGGCTAGGTGCCTCGTATTCTATGTCAATTAACCTGATTTTGAAGGTTCTTCTTGCTTCATCTTCAAAGGTTAGAATCAAATTACCTTCATCAACAGTTAATTCAACTAAATCATCTGATTTAGCCCTTTTAAGAACTTTCATTAGTTCTTCTGTATCTACATTGATTTTTAAAGGTTCTTCACAAGTATAAATATCAAATAAACCTGATTTAAGCTCGAGGTGTACGAATGTGATGTGGGACCTGTCAAGTGCGTCGAGCCTTAATCCATCACCGTCTGCCTTCATCTGAACTTCATCCACGATCGAGGAAATAGCTTCGAAACTTGTTTTTAATACATTTGAATCGCTTAAAACTGCTTTGAACATTTTCATCCTCCGACTTACTTTTTATCTTCTCCAACTATATTATCCTTACCATCTTCAACTTTGTTGGGATCTTTCTTTCCACTGATATCTTCAGTCTTCTCATCAGCTGCTTCGGTTTTCCCCTCTGCAATCTCCAGTTCTGAATTAATATTTTTAAGGAAGGTCTTGTTTAAAATTTTCTGTGAAAATGCACCAACAATGATCAAAAATCCCAAAAGCATTGAAAATGCTGCAAAAGATGCACCTTCACCAAAGATAACATTGTCAGCTACCTTCGTAACAGAAGCGGAAATAAGTACAACACCATAGATAATTAAAATAACTCCAATTGCAACTGCTACATATCTAAGTATTTGATCCTTCCTGGATCTGATTGATTTAAACAGATCGTGACCCATTATTTCATGAAAGTTAATTGCATGATCTTCATGATGATCCGCAGCCTTATCATGGTTTGGAGTCTGGTCAGATCCTGATTTAATATCATCTTGTTTTTCAATGATGGAAGATTTGGTTTGTGTGTCCCCATCACTCCCATTTTTTGGTTCTGAATCAGAAGCCTTGCTGGATACTTCAGATACTGTTTCAGATCCATCAACATTGTTACCAGATGAATCTGCAGTTAGTTCTGACTCTTCTTCTTTTCTTTGTGAATCTTCAACCAATAGAAAATCCTCCTACAATTTACCATGTTTTGTTAAAACATGTTTAATCATATTCCCTCCAGGTCAATGAACATTTTGTACATCTGAAAAATCTTGTTTCAGATTCATCGGCACCCCTGGTCTGGATAAGCCACCATGAAGCTTCTTTATTACCACATTTTGGACATTTAACTACTGCTGTTGGTAAGGTTTGTATTTCATCGCTTGTTACAATGATACTGTCCTTCGACTCAACTTTTTCAGAAATTTCGTATTCACTCATAGATTCTTTGGTTGCTTTGGTTGTATGTTCACAGTTTCTGCATTCAAAAATGTCACCCTTAGGAAACATCACAGCTCCACATTTAGGACAAAATTCCATTTGGTTCCCTCCCAATAAAAAGTTATAATGATTTGTTAAGATCATGTTAATAGATTAATTTTTTCATTTTGTACTACTTTCAAAATCAAAGGATTTCGCTGTTAGAATCCCGCCCAAAAATTGGGTGGTTCAACCTAGTAGTAAGTAGATATTACATCAAATTTTTAATAATTTCAAAGAGTCATGAATAATCCTCTCATGATCAAATGCCAGATCAAGCGTTTTAATTTCATTTAAATCAAAATATTTCGCATCATCTGCATCTGTTGCTGATTTGAGCATTCCTCCTATTTTACTGCCTAAAAAACAGACTGTGACAGTGTGTCCACGGGGATCCCTATCAGGATCAGAATAAACTCCCACTAATTCTTTTAATATAACATCAATACCTGTTTCTTCCTTAGTTTCTCTAACAGCAGCATCTTCCACAGTTTCTCCATACTCCACAAATCCGCCTGGTAAAGCCCATGAACCTTGATATGGATCATTTTTTCTTTTGATGAGTAGAATAGATGAATTTTGCACCACAACAGTGTCTACTGTTAAAAGAGGAGTTTTCATTGGATCACTTCCATCAAAACTTAAAATTGATGTAAAAAAATTTCATCAAGCACTTCCATGTGATTCGCCTGTTACTATACCTGCAGCTATTATATGGGCAACCCGGATTGGTTCAGGTATGGAACTTCTTGTTATGGATAGTTTAACAATTTCCATGGCATCTTCAATTTTAATTCCATGAAATTGTATGTAAATTGATTCTTTATCATCCACACGGTGTACACTTCCTGCTTCAACAACGTTGGCCCATCTATCCTTCCAGTCAGGAAATCTTTTGAGAGCCTTTTTAATGCCTTCAAAACTCGGAATTTTTCTCATTATAACTATTACTGGTACTCCTGTTGCTTCATAAAGTTCACGTATGTTTACAACATTGAACCCTGCAAATGTTATACCATCCAGCATTATGACTCCAAGCTGTCCAATATTTCTGGAATTTAACACCATCTCTGATATCTTTCGAGTGGCATCAGTACCATCTCCAAGTACGTGGGTGCTTAAGACACCGTCCAGCCAGTTACCTGCCCTGAAAACCGTGCCCACAATCATAACTTCTTCCTTGGTGTGGGTTGGAAATGGAGAATCATCCACCCCGAGGATTCGTATCTCCTGCTTTATACTTCTGAATTTTTTAATTTCAGTTCTATTTTTCATCTTCTGAAGCATTGATGAGATTTTGTAGTTCATCACATCTTGCTTTGACTGTTTCAGCAGCTAACTTAAGTGATTTTTTTGGATTTTTTGCCTTTACAACCAATTTAGGCTCACCAATAATTGGATGTTCAGTTACGTATGCTGCAGCTTCAACATCTTCATCTTCCATAAGGGTTTTTCTTATGGTGTTGCATAAAGAATGGGTTTCCCCTGTGATCTCTATCTCAAGTTCCTTCTTAGTATCCTTAATTACCTTCATATTATCCCTCATATTTTGTAGAAAGATTTCTTCTTTCTTTGTTTCCACAGTTAGGACATTTCACTTCGTTTTTACTTACTTGTTTCATGTAATGTCTGCACTTGGTACACATGGCCTTCAAAACGCCCAGTTCATCTTCAGCTGTTGTCAGGTCAACGTTGTCGACCCCTATTATTTTGGTTACCCTAGCTTCGATCAGATCTCCTATCCTAAATTCATCGGTGAGCTTGGCAACATAGCCTTTTTGAGCCTGGGATATGTGTATTCCTCCTGAAAAGGAAGTCACAAGACCCCTATTATTGTCTTTAATACTATCTAATTTTATAAGAGCTCTCTGGCCTCTTACATCTGATACCTGGCCAAACACAGCAACTCCAGATTTGAGTATTGATGGGGAACTTGTTTTAGGGACAATTGATATCTTTTTATTTTTGTTGTCCAATGAAACTGTTCCTGCAATCAATGACCTTATGCTACCATCATCTTCGTAGGTCCAGTCAGATGGAACAAACTCTTCAGTAACTCCCAGAGCATCGCCAGGTAAAACAAAATCTCCAGATTTGGTTTTCATTTATTCACCTCACTTAAAATAAGTACAGTCAACTCATCATCAAATTTTGTTAAATTCATGATTGTAGTGTAATTCAATCTCTCGTACATATCTGAGTAACTTACTATTTGGATTTCATCTTAATAAATTAGTGACATATTTAAGATTTGCATTTTTGGTTACCATTATATTTATTTGTTTTTGTTATTTAATCCACCATATTTAATTTCATCTATTTCATAGTTTTCCCATTCCCTTTTACCAATGGCAATTTCCAGCTCTTGTGGAGTTAATAAAGGTTTTTTATACCTACTAGAATCATCAATAGCTATCCTTGGACACGCAGTCATTACAAATGCATCAAGATCCATGTAGGGAAGTAATTTTTCTGGTGAAACATCATCTAAAAGAAGTATGAACCCTTCTCTTCCTTCCGCATTCAACAAATTTTTTAACTCCTTGGCAGTATCTAGCCTGTTCTGGCCCTTTTTGGTTGATACTATGATCCCGAATGTTTTAGCATCCATTGCTTTGGCTATTCTTGCAAATCGTATTCTCAGTATCCTATCCGAAAAATCAGTGATCAATCTTGCTTCATCAAGGTAGGGATCTGCTATAATTACAGGTTTATCTGTAAAAAGTGTTATTCCCAAGGCATGGAAATTACCACTTCCAACGTACAGGAAAGCCTCCACATCTAGGTTCTTTATGGATGAAAAATTGCAGCCCAAAACCTGTCCCCACGTGGTACCTGCTCCCTCATTAATAACAACTTCCTTACCATTTTGTTCTAAAAATTCAGCGACTTCTTCCAGCTGTTTAAGGTGTTGAACCGTCGTTACAAGCCCTATTTTTTTATATCCCTCTAGGAGGCTCATTGCATTCCCAACTGATCCCAGTAATTCCATTTTTGAACTTGCATCCACAAATATGACTGGCATATCATAATTGAGTGGGAGTGGTTTGTGTCCGAAGTGAACTAAAACATCAGCAACACCATTCATATCCACATCTGCCACATCGCAAGCACCGAAACATGGATCTGCAGATATTATAACTGTAGCACCTGTTTCAACTTCGATCCTCCTAGCAACTTCAACAGCGTGTAGTTTAAGTCCTTCTGGAAATTGAAGCCCAACTGTTCCTGCTTTGAGTTCCTTTACCCTTTTAATTATCTCATCTATTTCAAGTTCGTGTCCAGACATGGTAATCCTCAAACTAGTTCTCGTCACGTGATCCTTCGATCTGTACCTTTCCATCCACTACATTTACTTTAACCAGGCTTTTAACTTCGAACCCTGTTTCTCCTTCAACAATGTACTTTCCTTCGCCCTTTTCAACAATAGCAAAAACATCTACAATTTCAATGCCCATCTTTTCCATGGCCTTTAAAACTGCAATCATGGTTCCCCCTGTGCTGACAACATCATCAACCAGGATTATTTTATCTCCTTTTTTCAAACCATTGATGTAAAGTTCCCCATGGCTGTAACCCGTGATTTGATGTACGGCAACTTCACCTTCTAACCCATATTGTCTCTTTCTGATCACGACAAATGGGATGCCTGTAATTATGGACAGTGCAGTTGCAATGTGTATGCCCATTGCTTCGACACACACAATTTTATCCACATTCAAGTTACCAAATTTTTTTATCCCTTCTGCAGCCTCTTTCAAAACATCAGGATCCACGAGTGGAACTCCGTCTGTTATGGGATGGACAAAGTAGTTGTAATCGCCCTTTTTTATTATTGGTGCTTCAATTAAACTGATCTTGAGTTTTTCAAACATTCAATCCCGCCTAGTATTTCGAAATAAATTTAGTTAAACTTGATTTTCATTAGAAATAATTAGTAGCTTTTAAACAGTTCTAAAATTAACAAGCATAATTATATCTAATTTACAGTATAATACTATTAGTTATATATTGTAGTGATTTACGATCTATTTTTTTAAGTTGAATAGTAAGCAATAATAGTGAGTTTGTAAGTAGTATAATGATCAACAAAAAATTATATAAAAATTTATATAAAAAATATTAGGTTATCATGAATTCAATCAAAATTAAATGGTGAGAATAATGTTGGGCAATCTTGGAAAAAATCTTACCAAAACAATGAAAAAATTGGCAGGAATGGCCATAATAGATGAAGAAGTGGTTAAAGAAGTCATAAAAGATATTCAAAGAGCACTCATACAATCTGACGTTAATATCAAACTCGTATTAAATCTATCTAAAACCATTGAAGACAGATCTTTAAATGAAGAACCTCCAAAGGGAGTGACCCCCAAAGAGCATGTCGTTAGGATCGTCTACGAAGAACTGGTTAATCTTCTTGGTTCAAGTGCACAAGAAGTTGAGATAGATAAACGTCCCTACAAAATACTTTTCATGGGTCTTCAGGGAAGTGGAAAAACTACTTCCATAGGTAAACTTACAAAATACCTTCAGAAGAAGGGGTTCAACCCTGCAATTGTAAGCACAGACACTTGGAGACCTGCTGCTTATGAACAGTTGCTTCAGTTAACTGAGCCTATGAACGTTCCAGTTTATGGAGATCATGAAAATAAGGACGCCCTAGACCTTGCAAGAACAGGGTTGAAAGCTGCTAAAAAGAACGATGTAATAATAGTTGACACTGCAGGAAGACATAAAGAAGAGAGTGATCTCCTCGCTGAGATGGAGAGTCTCTCGACAATTGTTGACCCTGATGAAGTGATCATGGTTATAGATGGAACCATTGGCCAACAGGCAGGAGAACAGGCCCTTGCATTTAACAATGCAACCAAAATAGGGTCCATCATCATCACCAAGCTAGATGGTTCGGCCAAAGGTGGGGGTGCCCTTTCAGCAGTTGCTGAAATAGGAGCTCCCATAAAATTCATAGGAACAGGTGAGAGGGTTGAAGATTTTGAAGCCTTCGATCCAGACAGGTTCATTTCAAGACTGCTTGGAATGGGAGATATTCGAACCCTTTTAGAACGTGCCGAAGAGATTGCAGAAGAAGAGGGAGATATGGGATCTGTAGATGCCATGTTGAGTGGTAAGTTCACGTTGAAGGATATGTATTCCCAGTTTGAAATGATGAATAAGATGGGTCCAATGCAGCAAGTCATGAACATGATCCCTGGTGCTGGAGGTAAACTCCCTAAAAATGCATCACAGGTAACTGAGGAAAAACTTTCCAAGTACAAGATCCTGATGGATTCAATGACTGATCAGGAACTAGAACATCCTGAAGTGATCAAACAATCCCGTGTAAAAAGAATTGCTCGAGGTTCGGGTATGAAAAATGAGGATGTTAAAGAACTTTTAAAATATTACAACGTCACAAAAAAGGCCATGAAAGGATTTGGAAAGCGTAAAATGGGCGGCCCTCTTGGACAGATGATGAAACAAATGATGAGATAAACAGCTCATCAATTTTTTAGTGACTTTCTATTTTTTAAATTAATTAGTAGAATACTGCAATTATGGAATGATACAATATGGAAACTTTAATTCATGATAAATTAATTAGTGCAATGGACCTTACCCAAGGAAATATTTGCAACCACTGTTTAGGCAGAATCTTTTCAAAGGAGATGGAAGGTCCCGGAAATGTAATCCGTGGCGAACGCTTGAAGCAAAGCCTCGAAGATCTGGATGAAACTTATTCCAAAGAGGATAAATGCTGGATATGTGAGGATTTATTTGATAATATGGATAACATGATGCAGCAAGCCCTAAAAACCGTTGAAGATGAAGAGATAAATTTCTCCAATTTTCTTGTGGGATGTCGTGTAGATCCTGATGTTCTTGAGAGGGAAGAATACCTCCATCAAAAACTCGGGGCCAACGTTGAAAATATTAAAAAAGAAATAAACAGGGAATTTGGAAAAAAACTTGCATCAATCCTCTCTAAAGAAGTTGAATTTGACTCACCAAACCTCGTTTTTATGGCAGATTTTAAATCTGAAAAGGTTAAAATCACCATAAACCCAATATTTATCGAAAGCAAATATAGAAAATTGGTTCGAGACATTCCACAAACAAAATGGCCATGCAACCGCTGCAAAGGTCGAGGATGTGAAAAATGTAATTTCACAGGTAAAATGTATCCTGTAACAGTGGAGGAACTCATCTCAGATGTCATGATCAAAGCTGCCAAGGGGACCGGGGCCAAATTCCATGGTGCGGGAAGGGAAGATATTGATGTCAGAATGCTTGGCAGTGGAAGAACATTCGTTTTAGAGATTTTAGAACCTAAAATAAGAGAACTTGACCTCGAAACACTTCAAGAAGAAGTTAACAACTATGCAGAGAGTAAGGTGGAAATATCTGAAATGAAGTATGTTCCAAGAAATCGGAAGGCCGAAATAAAACAATCCTCCACAGATACATACAAAGTTTACAAAGCACTGGTGGAGGTGGACGATGAAATTGATCCCACAGCACTGGATTCCCTCAAATCTCTGGATATCATCAACCAGAGAACACCAATAAGAGTTTCACACAGGCGTGCAGACAAAATTCGGACCAGGAAAATAAGAAAACTTGATTATAACTGGTTAGAACCCAAAATTTTTGAGATCACACTGGAATGTGAAGGTGGATTGTACATCAAAGAACTCATATCTGGAGATGAAAATAGGAGTAAACCTAGTGTGGCTGAAGTACTTGGAACCAATGCAAGATGTGTTCAGCTCGATGTTTTGGAAGTGAATATATAAGGTATCAATGGATAGTATTATATAGTTTCAAAAAATCAAAATATATATTTACATCCCCTTGCAAACTTAATATTCAGCACGATGTATTGCTAGTATAAATTTAGTTCAAATAATCTGATTTTTCATATAAATGAATCAGGATCATGCTGAATTAAAACTGAGGATGATGAGTCAAGATCAGTGAAAAATGAATCTGATTTAAACGTTTTAGTTTAATATTTATGATATGTGACGTTAAGTCAACTCAAATTTAAATACCCAAGGGTTTTGGAGGTTAGAAATATGGTAAAAAGATCAAAAGGTTCAAGAAGTAAAACACGTTTCAAACTTAGAAAGACAATTAGGCCGGGCAGAACAAACCCAATAACCAAGAAGATACAAACTTTCGATGAAAGTGATATGGTACATATCATCATCGACCCAAGTATCCACAAGGGCCAACCACACCCACGTTTCCATGGAAAAACTGGTAAAGTGGGCGAAAGAAGAGGAAATGCTTATATTGTAGAAATAAATGATGGGAACAAACCTAAAAAATTAATAATCAGACCAGAACATCTTAAAATGCAAGAGTGATTCTGATGATTGGAAAAAAGGTAATAGAAACAGAACCCATCACTATTGCAAAAGCCAAGGATATGCTCGATGAAATTTCTGACTCGTACGAACCAACATACGAACAGAACTTAGCCATTGAGCACGTTAACAAATTTTCAAAACTCGATGCTGATAAATCTCTAGAACTTGTTAAGGAGTTAGAAGAACTCATTAAACAAACCCAGGCAATAAAAATTGCAGATCTTATGCCTGTTGATTTGGCCGATCTAAGGCTGATATTTGCAAAGGAAAGGGGTTCACATAAAAAGGAAGAATTGGAACAAATTCTTGAAATTGTGAACAAATACAGAGAGTAGATTGGACTCAGCATCTGATCAGAATTTGGACCCAAGGGTCCTTAATATATAAAAACCATCCGGGTGGTTTATAATGGAAGATAATGCAATTATCCTTGATTTTCTTCCCTTAGGTTACGTCAAGGAAGGAAAACCTTCATTTAAAAGAAAACCTATAGCTCAGGCCATAGGAACAGAAGAATTTACACTTCTTGAATTAATTCCCAAAGAACGGATTCAACTAGACATCCATGAAAGAGTTTACATCGGAGCAGGTAAGAGAGATAAGATAGCCCGTGTTAATACCAGGTTGATGTTTGATAAACTCACAGCAACTTCAAGGGTGGAGTTGGATTATGTTATTGAGGAAATAATCAAAGAAAATGAAGCCAAATTTGTTGAATTTTTCAATGAAGCCGGTCCAATATCAACCAGGTTACACCAACTTGAACTTCTTCCCGGAATTGGTAAAAAGCACATGTGGGATATTATCAATGCTACTAAAGAGGCAAAGTTTACCAGCTTTGAAGATATCAAAACTCGTGTCCCCATGCTTGCGGATCCTGTAAAGCTTATTGCAAAACGTGTTCATATGGAACTGGAAGCAGCAGGAGATAGAAGGGGAAAAATGAAGTACATAATCTTCACCAGACCACCTAAACCCCAAAAGGGCCGCTAATATCTCCATATCTATTTTTTTTATAAATAAAAAGTATTCAAATTAATATTGGTATAATAATTTTTTTTAGGAGTTAATTTATGTTGTCTGAGACCCTCAAGATTCTGAAACAGAACGGTATAAAACTTGATAAACGTAAAGGACAAAATTACCTCGTAAATCGTGATATATTATCAAAAATCATTCAAAACTCTGAACTTTCAAAAAATGACAGGGTACTCGAGATAGGCGCAGGAATAGGAACATTAACCATTCCATTGGCAAAAAATGCAGGTAAGGTATACGCAGTTGAACAGGATGGAAAAGCTGCAAATGTGTTAAAGAAACGTCTGGAAAAGTTGGAATTAGACAACGTTGAAGTGATTGTGGAAGACGCAACCAAAATGGATCTACCATCGGTAAACAAAGTCATTTCAAACTTACCTTATCAAATATCGTCACCCATAACATTTAAAATACTAGAAAATCCGTTTGAAATGGCAGTTTTGATGTATCAAAAAGAATTTGCCCAGAGAATGGTAGCTTCACCAGGAGATAGAAATTATTCAAGATTATCTGTGATGATGTACCTCTATTCAGAAGCTGAAATACTCTTCCAAGTTTCTGAAAATGATTTCTTCCCTAAACCGAAGGTAGCATCAGCAGTTATCAAAATGCAACCCAAAATTGATGTTGATATCGATCCATTCTTCGTTGATGTTACTAGGGCAATGTTCCAACACAAAAAAAAGAAGATCAGAAACGCCCTAATTGATTCGTATCATGAAATAGGAGACGTGGAAAAATCAGATTTGAAAACCATAATATCCCAATTGGATCAAACTAAGATGAATGAAAGGGTTTTTAAAATGAGTCCAGAGGATCTCTTAAAAATTTCTGGTGATATTAAGAAGTTGGTTTGACATGTTAAAGGATGTGAAGTAATGAATGAAAATCCATTTGAAATTTTGAAACAGGAATTTCCAGAAATTGCAGCTAGCTTAGGTGAACTTGTTGAGGCGCAAAAATCATTCAAGGGTATTGACAACAAAACTAAGCAGTTATTAAATCTTGCCATACAAACTGCAAACCGAAACCCCACAGGGGTTCAGTTACATGCTTCAATGGCAAAAATGGAAGGTGCCAGCCGTGAAGAGGTTTTAGGTGCTGTGGTATTAAATTTACATCATTCTGGACTTGCATCTGTTATGGAATGCTTACCAAAAGCCATTAAAGGATTTGAAAGTCATACTGAGGAACCATGAACCCCGTAAACAGTTACTCCCGGAAAATATCCAAAAAAGAAGCAGATAAAGGATTTATTTTCATATTGAAATCTAAACTATCCTATTTTCCAAAATCATCGTTTACTCTTTCAGATGGAGATATAACTGAAGTAAGAGAGATAAAATCATATCCCTGTACATGCAGAGGTCCAGACCGGCCCCATGACCATTATTATATATCATGGGACAATTTGGAAGTTGGAAATATCATAGAAATAAGAAAAAATGATTCTGGTGACTACATGATCACACAACTATGATCAAATACCAAAGAATCTGAAAATGAAGTTAAGGTAATTAAAATGATTGAATACAAAGGAATAACCATCTATACAAACGAAGAAGTTTACGAACCAGCAGAAGATACCTTTTTGTTTGCAGAAAACTTGGAACTCAACCGCAAGGATGACGTCCTTGAAATTGGGACGGGAACTGGATTGATTGCAATTTGTGCATCCCAAAATTCCAGAAAGGTAATTGCAACAGACATTAACGAAGCTGCAATTAAATGTGCCCTTAAAAATGTCATAACCCATCGCGCCTACAACGTGGAACTAAGGGAAGGAAACTTATTCGAACCAGTTGCGGAAGAAAAATTTGATTTGGTGCTGTTTAACACCCCCTACCTTCCAACTTCAGAGGAAGAACAATTGGAGGGACAAATCAACACAGCATTTGATGGTGGTTTAGATGGTAGAGAGACAATTGACGCATTCCTAGATGGTGTAAAGGATGTTCTTAAAAAAGAAGGAAGGATCCAGATGGTTCAATCTTCTTTGGCAGATAATGAAAAAACCCTCCAAAAATTGAGAGACCTAGGTTTCCAGGCAGAAATAACTGCCAAGGAAAAATGTTTCTTCGAAGAAATTGTTGTCATAACTGGAAAACTTATTTAATCTCATTTTTTTCCATTATTTCTATTTTTATTAAATCAACAGGGTAACTACCAACCCAATACTCAGCCCCATCACAATAACTGCAGTTGTGATGGCTATGAAGTTGAATAGTTTGGAGTTGACATATTCACCCATAACCCTCTTGTCGTTAATTATTAAGAGCATGAATATTAACACGAAAGGCAGTAACAGTCCATTGGCAACTTGTGACAGGTACAGTATGCTTAGAAGTGGTACATTTGGGAACATTATGATTATAACAGCCAGTATTATGAGGCCCAGGTACAAACCATGAAAAACAGGAGCTTCCCTGAAACCCTTTGAAACACCTGCTTCAAAACCTAAACTTTCACAAATGTAGTATGCAGTTGAAAGTGGAAGAATACTTGCTGCGAATAGTGAAGCATTCAAAAATCCAAATGCAAACAGTATACTTGCATATTGTCCTGCCAATGGTACCAGTGCACTTGAAACATCTGCAACATTGGATACTTGTACCCCACTAGAATAAAGAGTGGCAGCACAAGACAGCACAATGAAAAATGCCACGATGTTAACAATGATTGCTCCAAAAACCGCATCTAATTTTGAATACTTCAAATTTTTAAGGCTTATCCCCTTTTCAACAACAGAGGATTGAATGTAAAACATCATCCAAGGAGCTATGGTTGTACCAACCATACCAATAACCATGGTTATGTAAGCAGTACTCAAACTTATCTGAGGCATAATAAGACTTTTAGCAGCCATTCCCCAGTCAGGACCTGCGAGAAATCCTGCTATGATATATGAGAAGTAGAGACAGGAAGCCAGTAAAAATACCTTTTCAACACTTTTATAGGTCCCTTTAACCACAAGCAGCCATACAAACAATGCAGCAGCAGGCAATGCAAATAATTTAGGAACTCCAAAAATACCTGCACTCACTGCAATTCCTGAAAATTCTGCTAGAACATTTCCAAAGTTGGCCAGTAACAGTGCTATCATCATTAAAAATGTGATCTTGATACCTACTTTTTCACGAATGAGATCAGCCAAGCCCTTTCCTGAAACTATCCCCATCCTAACTCCCATTTCCTGAATAACAGCTAAAGCTATTATCATTGGGATAAATAACCATAGAAGATTGTAACCAAACTGTGCTCCAGCAAGGGAATAGGTGGTTATACCACCGGCATCGTTGTCCACGTTTGCTGTGATAATTCCAGGACCCATTACCGATAGAAAAATAATTATGCTCAAAAAAATAGGGCTCTTAAATAACCTACTAAACACTTTAACATCCATGGGACCACCTCATCGGCCGAACATGCGGGGAACTCTTTTTTTCCAAGCTGTGGGAAGAACAATATCGATGGCATCATCAACAGTTATGATACCCCTTAATTTGGTTTCGTCCTCAACCACAGGAAGTGCTAGGAGATTGTACTTGGCAATTGTTTGTGCAACTTCATGCTGATCTTCCAGTACATCTGCCTTAATAATATGAGTGTGCATTATTTCTGTAACCCTTGTTTCAGGATTTGAAAGTAGTATATCTCTCAAAGATAGAACACCCACCAAATCGCCATTCAATGAAATAACGTACACGTAATAAATGGTTTCAACATCGGCAGCCATTTTTCTTAGGGATTCCAAGACTTCTTTAACAGTTAACCCCTGATTAACGTAGGCAAATTCCGTTGTCATTATACCCCCCGCAGTGTTTTCGGGGTATCTAAGTAGTTTTCGCAGATCGTTGGACTCTTCAGGTTCCATTAGGTCTAAAAGTTCTTCTGCCTTTTCTTCAGGAAGATCGGCAAGTACATCTGCTGCATCGTCTGGTGACATCTCATCTAAAATCTCTGCTGCCCTCTGACTGTCCATTCCCTCTAAAATGGATACCTGTCTTTCTGGAGATACTTCTTCCAGAGTATCTGCGGCCGATTCATCATCGAGTGAGTTTAAAATATTTAATGATTCATTTAGCCCAAGTTGATCTACTATTTCAGCCATGTCTGCAGGGTGAAGTTTTTTTATTTTCTGTTTAGGAACCTTCAGTTTCACCTTGGAGTAATCGCTCTCAACAGGATCAATATCTCTCCAAGAAATGAGATCTTCGGTTGAAGTGATTCCTAAAGATTTAACAATACGATTAAGACCCAATCTCCTTAAAATACCATTAACTCCTATATCAACGCCAATTACATGGTAATGTCCATTAGTAGGCGATATTTTAATATCGTTAACTCTTCTTATTTTTTTACCCTCAATATCTACTACTTGTCTGTCCATAACATCTTTCAAAAGGAGCACATCATGTTTTTGAATTTCGTAATCCTTAATTTCCTCCAATGAACAGTTGAGCTTCACTTCCTTTCCAATTTTCTCTACACATCTCCAGGAAATATTTTTAATTTGTTTTCCTGTTACTGTTATTTCTAAAGCCTTTAGTATGGGATAGGAATGATCAGAAGAAACTACCACATCTTTCAAATTACCAATTTGTTCTCCAGATGGAGATAATACGGGTTTTTTAATGAAATCACTTAAATACAAGTTCTCACCTCCTGACTTGTGGTTAAATAATTTGAAGTTATAGAACTGGAATCACATCTTCCTTTACACGCTCTAACACTATCATCTCAGTTAAATCTTCGACTCCATCAATAGAGCGAATTTTAACGTTCATTATCTCATTGAGTTCTTCAATACCATGAGCCCAAGCTTTTATTAAAATATCATATTCTCCTGAAACTGTGTAAACTTCAGAGACTTCTTCGAGTTTAGAGAGTTCGTACTTCACATTTTCATGTTTTTCAGACTCGGTCTGTATGATTATTATGGCAGTTACAGTCAAGCCAATTTCTTCAGGGTTCACAATGAGGGTGTACTGTTTAATGACGTTATTTTCTAGTTTTTTGAGTCTGTTAGATATGGTTGCATCAGGCACATCTATTTCTTTAGACATTTGAGAGAGTGTGATTCTAGAATTCCTGACAAGGGAACGAATTATCTCCGAGTCTATATCATCCATTTCAAATTCACCACTTTACTTTATACTTAAGATTATATTGGCAGTATATATAAACATTGTGGAACATTACCACAATTTAGATGAAATTTTGGAAAATCACCCATAAATTTGAATTTTATGGGAAAAATCAAAACTTAAACCTAAAAAATTAAAATATTCCTAATTGAGATACCTAATTCCAAATTTTTAAAACGAAGTATCCCGATTTTAAACCCAAATAATTAATTTTTACATCACTTACAGGAGTTCCAGAAGGAACTCCAAGGATATACACCTTGAAGGGCATATTACGATCTGCTGATGTGTGGATGTGAAGAATCAAAACTCCATCTTTCCCCAAATCTCTGACTCTTCGTGTTACATCCATTGGACAAGCCTCAAATCTTTCTGATGTTGCAGACAAGTTATTAGGACTATCTATCATCCATAACGCCCCCTGATCCAATATGTGGGGAGGATCTGTCATTAGGTAAAAATCAGTTGAATTTAATGTATCCTGTCCAATTTTGAAAACATCACAAACCCATCCAGGTATTTTATCGTTAAAATCCGGGAGATCATGGGCGTAATGGTTAATTTCGGAATGTGGACATTTATAATGACTTTTATTTGCTTCTAAACTTTGCTCAATTGATAATTTAGAGTAAATAACGTATGAATTATAGTTATAAACAATAGTGCGGTTTGCTACGTAAATTTCTGTGTTGAAGCTATTTGTTTGGTTTACAATGGACAGTATTGGAAGTGAAGAATCAAATGGATAAATCGTAACACTGCATTTGAAACCATCCGGGATCAGTTTATCCATTAATTCTGGGTTATTTTTGAGGGCTTCAAGTTTTTTTGAGCTCAATTTATTTGTTCCTGAGCTGTTGTTGGTGTCAGCCAGTCCAGGAGATGTTCCTGAAGCTGATCTCATTTCCTCCCAATAGTCAGGAGATCCTGAAGTTTTAATGAGGATATCACACGCATCATCTGCGATTCTCTGGTGGGACTGTTCAGAATAAAAGTTATCAATTCTGTTTCCAGCAATGTCCATTGCATCGGCAGATATTCCTAAAATAAGTATCATGATCAAAAGGGATAAAAATACATCCAACGAAAATATAAAGCCTTTATGATCCATTAAATCACTTCTTCAATCACAAGGAAGTCCATATTTGTCTCTGTGCCCTTTATCAAGAAACATACCCCACTGTGGAGTATTGGAATCATAGCTCAACAGTTTTCCAAGATAAATTTCAGAAGGACTCGCCCCGAAAATAACATGATCTACAGAACAGGGAGCATATTCACAGGACAAATTTGAAGTTCCCGGCACAACAAATGTTTCAAGTCCAGTGTGATTACATACAGAGTTACCCTCAAATCTACAAAAAATACAAGGCCCAGCAGCACTTAAATGGTAATATCCGTTGTCTATACAGTTTTTAAGAGTTGAATATGAGTTTGAATGCCCGTGGAAAGGGTAGGGATCGTATGGACATCTCTTGAAGTAAAGTGGAGAACTCGCGTTATCGTAGGCCGTGCTGTTTTCTATGCCCTTGGATTTAAGGTAGTTTGAAAGTGAAGCCCCATAAAAGATCGTGTCTCCCTCTGTTTTTAAAGATCCGTAACCTTTCAGTTTAATGAATGGCAGAGGATCCTTTATTTTGCATGTTTGGGAATCTGTAAAATCTGAGCAGGCAAACTGTACATCTTGACTCATATTTTTAGCAATATACCCTTCATGGTAATTAGCGTACAAAGTGTAGTTTACACAAACTTTGTAGGGATCCTTCGAATTATCAACTGAATTTATTTTACAGGTCACATTTATTCCTGTTTCCCTTTGATATTCAAGGTATGATTCGTCAATTTTAGATTGTATCCTTGATTTGATGATGAATTTACTGTTTGGAACTGGCTCTCCTGTTCTAGAGACAGTGTCAGAAGTTTCGTTCAATATTTGAAGTGTAATTAATGAGATGTTGGACTCTACATCTCCAGATAGTTGATGGAGTTTATCTGACTTAAATGGAATTATATGGACTTCATCAGTGATAACAGCTGAAGCTAATATGTTCGCAAGGATCAAAGCAGGTATAATCAATAGAAATGCTATACCTCCCATTACATAGCCTTTGTTATCCATTGTGCTCGCTTGCCCAATTTTTGGTATTTTATATCAAACCTATTCAAATATTTTAATAGTAATATTATATTTAAAAAACTTAATAAATATTTGCAAGAAAAAAAAGAAAGTATTAAATATTCTAATAAGTATCATAAGAGTAACGTTGGAGGGTCAAAGGTTAATATATAATGAAGATTTAATAAGAATCTAAATTGAAAATATATTTTGAATTAGATCAAATTAGTTAGAACGATTTTTAAACGATTTAAAATATAGTTAACAATATATTTGTAAACTAAAGAGTTAGGAGGTTCAATATGAAAGATATCGTAAGAGGTTGGCGTCATATCCAGCAACGATACAATCTCATAGGATCGAAGTGTTCACAATGTGGAAATGTATTTTTCCCAAGTAGGGTCTTATGTCCAGAATGCAGAAGAAAGGGTAAAATTGAAGAATTTAAGTTTAGTGGTGATGGAAAGATCCACACATTCTCAGTCATACACACCCCAACTGATGAGTTCAAAACACTGGCACCATATGTGGTTGCAATAGTGGAACTCGAAGAAGGTGCAAAAATAACATCCCAGATTGTTGATTGCGATCCAGATGCCATCGAAATCGGTGATGAAGTCGAAATGGTATTTAGAAAGATCAAAGAAGAAGGCGATGACGGAGTGATATCATATGGATACAAATTCAAGCTCAAAAATTAAGACTGGTGTGATTCTGGTCGGTCATGGAAGTAGATTACCCTATGGTAAAGATGTTGTGAGTCAAATTGCAGAAATCTACCGTACTAAACAAGATTACATGGTAGAGGTAGGTTTCATGAACATGAACAAACCATCCATTCCAGAAGCAATCAACAAGTTAGCAAAGAACGGTGCAGAAAGAATTGTTGTAACTCCTGTTTTCCTTGCAAATGGAGTTCACACCACAGAAGACATTCCTAAAATACTTGGATTGAAAGAAGACACCCATGAAGAAGGACATTCCCACCATGGCCATGCACACAGCCATGATGAAGAGGAAAAAGTTGAGATCGAATTTGATGGAGAAATCATCTACACAGAACCCCTGGGTGCAGATGAAAGAATCGCAGATATCATAAACGACAGGGTCAACGATGCCCTCTGATAAACCTAAAATAACTGAACTCGGGGAGAAAAAACTCATTAAAAGACTTCTATCCAGAAGTCAAACCCCCCGAGTTAAAAATCTTTTTTTAAATAAAATACCTATTGAAAGCCTTTCAGATGATGCAGCCCTAATTGATATTGGTGAAAATTACCTTGTTCTGTGTTCGGACATGCTGATGAGATCATCACATTTCCCAGTTGAAATGTCCTTCAGACAGATTGGTCAAAAAGTCGTGGCAGTAAATGTCAGTGATCTTGCAGCCATGGGTGCTGACGCAGTGGGAATTATCATTTCCATGGGCCTTCCAAAAACCATGCTAGTGGAAGAATTTGATGACCTAGTGGAGGGAATACTCAAAGCCTGCGATAAATATGGTATGGCCCTCATAGGAGGAGATACCAACGAAGCTGCAGAATTAACCCTTAATGGTACATGCATAGGAACAGTGAAAAAAGAAAATGTTTTAATGAGATCTGGAGCACTTCCAGGAGATGTCATAGCGGTGACTGGAGATCTGGGACTTGCAGCAGCAGGATTTGAAATACTTGGATGTGACTGTCAGGATGAATTAAATGAAGAGAGTGTTAAGATCTGCCTTAAACATGCACTGGAACCCGAAGCGAGACTCAAAGAGGGAATAATTCTTTCAAAGAATGGAAACGTTAGTTCAGCAACAGATATTAGTGACGGCCTGTTAAGTGAACTGGGTGAAATCATTGATGCCAATGAATCAACCATTGGGATCACTGTACACGAAAACTGGTTTCCAATACCATCGGAAGTGTTTGAAATTGCAGAAATTACCCATAAAAATCCTTATGATTTAGCGTTGAGCTATGGTGAAGATTTTGAACTTCTTTTAACTATTTCACCGTCGGAATTTGAAAGTATCAAAACTAAACTCAAACTCAAAAAAATTGGTTTTGTGGATTCCACAGGCACAATTAAAATGATAGATAAGTCTGGAAATACAAAGGTAGTAACACCAAAAGGTTATGAACACCTCAATTAATCTAAGTTTTAAAGGATAGATTTTATTTAATTTAAACCGCTGGTGTTAAATTGAAAAAAGAAGCTATTTTATACGACAAAATTGGAAAAGGATTAAATTGTAAAGTTTGTGAAAGAAGATGTCTTATTTCTAAAGGTAAAAAAGGTTTCTGTGAAATGCGTGAAAATATTGGGGGAAAACTTTTCTCGCTAAACTACGGTGCGGCATCTTCCGTTGCCGTAGATCCCATTGAAAAAAAACCATTATTCAATTTTTATCCCGGATCAACGGTGCTGTCACTTGGATCAGTTGGGTGTAATTTTAGGTGTAAACACTGCCAGAACTGGAGCATATCACAAGCATCCCTTGAAGATATGTCTCTTCGTGAAATATTACCTGAAGATGCCGTTAAATTGGCCAAAATGTACAAGTGCAAGTCTATTGCATGGACATACAACGAACCCACCATGTGGTTGGAGTACACCATCGATTCTGCTGTACTTGCCAAGAAGCAAAACCTAAAAACAGTGTACGTTAGCAACGGCTACATGACAAAAGAAGCTTTAGATACCGTAGGACCTTATTTAGATGCTGTAAATGTGGATCTCAAGGGAATGTCCGAAGAATTTTACAAAGAACTCTGTGATGCCCGACTTCAACCAGTATTGGACAATATAAAACGTATTTATGATAAAAAAATTCATCTCGAAATAACCAATTTGATCATACCAGGCTACAACAGTTCAGAAGAAAACATCAGATCACTGGTCAGTTTCATGGTTGATGAGGTGGGTGTTGAAGTACCACTTCACTTCACAAGATTCTTCCCATATTACGAACTGAAAAATCTTCCACCAACAGCAATTGCAGACCTTGAATTGGCCTATAAAATAGCAAAAGACGAGGGTATGAAGTACGTTTATGTTGGAAATGTTTCTTCAAGTGATGGTGAAAATACTTACTGCTACAGCTGTGGCAAACTTCTCATTGGTAGGGACAGTTACACAATACAAGAAAATAATTTAAAAAATGGTCAATGTCCAGAGTGCGGAGCTGATGTTGACATCATAATGTAAAAAAAAGAGGAATTAGTAAGTTGAGGCATCAATCCTCAATTTTACTTACCCTTTCAAATTTCTCGAGTTTATCAAGAAGTTTTGTTGCATCAATTCCGACTTTTGTGGTTGTTCCATCGGGTGTTGCACGTGGATCTAATGATGATCCCCTGGCACCAGGTACTATCAACATGTCTTCATCTGCCCTGACCCTAGTTGCAATTGCATACTCGAGATCATCGGTATCAAATATGTTCACATCCTCATCAACAACAACACAATGTTTAAGGGAAGGATGTGCAGCCAATGCAGCCATTATGACATTTTTTCCATCTCCAGGAGTCTGTTTTTTTATCGAAATCGCAGCATGTAACCAGCAGCAGCCCCCCTCCGTTAACACCACATTTCTAACAGTTGGAACTGTATTTTGAACTGCTTTATATATTCTTGGCTCTTGTGGTAAGCCCTGTAATAATTTATGTTCATTCCCCGCAGGCATTATAGCATGATAGAGAGGATTTTCTTTATAATGCATCTTTTCAAGTTTTATTATGGGTTCTTGTCTTACAACATCGTAAGTATCTGTTAGATCAACAAATGGTCCCTCAGAATCCCGTTCGTGAGGTAAGATTTTACCTTCAAGCAATATTTCACAGTCAGGAACTTCTAGATCAACTGTTTCACACTTCACAAGTTTCATTTCACCATTCTGGAATGTGTTTGCTACTTCCAATTCATCAGCAGTGATTGGTATGGATGTGCATGATGCTAAAAGAGATGCCGGATTCATTCCTATAGCTATTGCAACCTCCAACGGTTCATCCATTTCTTCTGCCTTCTTGTAATAGGTGTACAGATTTCTAGGCACGATCCTAACACCGAGATGATCTTTATCCTTCACCAACATTCTGTGTATAGAAGCATTTCTAACACCTGTTTCGGGATCCTTAGCAATGATAACACCCGCTGTGATGTAGGCACCTCCATCTTTTTTGTAGTAGGTAGGTACAGGAAGTTCTCCAAGATCTGCTGATTTAGAGTAAGCAAAATTTTTCGAAATCCTTTCCACTACTTCGATGGGCATGGGTTTTTCAGTTGCTTCCACGATTCTTGCAGTTATTTCAGGTACTGTTACTGAGATGGATTTAGCAATTTTTTCCCTTGTATTACATATCCCAGAAATTATTCCCATATCACTTTCCTTTA
This sequence comes from Methanobacterium lacus, assembly GCF_000191585.1. Classification (NCBI taxonomy): domain Archaea; kingdom Methanobacteriati; phylum Methanobacteriota; class Methanobacteria; order Methanobacteriales; family Methanobacteriaceae; genus Methanobacterium; species Methanobacterium lacus. Next base: position 184,263 of record NC_015216.1, on the reverse strand, counting down.
CATTGTTAAAAATTAGAACATCCTTTGGATGATCCTTCATGATCTTCGAGACTTCGTAGTGAGTGGTGACTTCATCATCAATGTTTATAACCTTAAAATCATCTTCAAGGACTTTTAAAAATTCTCTCATCGTAAACCTCCTTAGGATATTAATTCCATTAGCTTTTTGTATTATTTAGTTTAACTGACTTCAAGTTGATTTCCATCAGCTAACTTTGTCGAAGTTCTTAAACATTATAATGGGTTTTTTTATACTCGGCAGTTCATATTATCCTTAAAATTTTTCAGCGAATTTCTTATTGAAGCATCAGCCAAACCCAACATTTCAGCAGCTAATAGGGCAGCATTACTCCCCGAATCAATTCCCAAAGTTGCAACCGGCACTCCTGGCGGCATATTAACCATGGATAACAACGCATCCATCCCATCGAGTCGAATTGCACATGGCACCCCTAAGACAGGTTTTTCTGTAAAGGCAACCACCGCACCAGTTACATGAGCCGAAAGTCCTGAAATTGCAATGTAAAGTTTTACTGAGGATGATTTTTCCATGTACTCCTCAAATTTCTTTGGATGTCTGATCGGAGATATTACTGCAGAATCATATTTAACTCCCAATTTATCAAGAAACTTGGTTGTTTTGTTGGCAATTTTCATGTCTGAGTAACTACCAGCAATCACTGCTACTTCAGGATATTCTGGATCTGAATACTTATCCTCATCAGTCCTAACTGAACCTTCCAATTCGTCAATTTCAAATGAATGTCTGTTGTAGTAAGTTCCTGTCAATTTTTCTGCCAGTTTATCTTCATCATTTTTTATCTTGAAGAAAAATTCGTTTCTCATCTTCGACAGTCTGGTCCTCACTTCTGAATCATGTATTCCAATAATTTGTGATGCAAGTATGGCTCCATTTTCTCCCCTGTCAATACCTACAGTTGCAACCGGGGCTCCAACAGGCATTTGAACAGTTGCAAAAAGTGCATCTAGCCCCCCTAGTTTAACAGATACTGGAACACCTACAACAGGTTTGTATGTATTTGCAGCTATTATTCCAGGAAGATGTGCAGAAAGGCCTGCTATTCCAATAAATACTTCAACACCGTGGGCTGTAGATTCCTCTACAATTTTTTTTACCTTCTCATGTGTTCTGTGTGCTGAAGCTACCCTTACATCGTAGGAAATCTCCAGAATTTCGAGTATGTTTATGGCCTTCTCTGCCACGTCGAAATCTGAGGCGCTTCCTAATATTATCATGATCTTTGGTTCCATGGTTTCCCCCTGTGAATTTTTTAGAATCTGTTCAAAAAAATTGTATGATCTAAGAAAAGAATATATGTTAAAAATATATGCCAGTAAGATTAATAAAGTTTCTGAGATTAATTTTGCGAGATTTAATAGAAGTTTAAATACTATTTCCAACTACCCAATTTCAATAAATTAATTAGTCATTGCTTCATATAGAATATGAAAGGAAAATGAGGTGTAGCTTGTGTATTCAATTTTACTAATGTTATTCATGGTACTGGCATCAATCAAAACTGTTAGAAATAACAAGCCAATGACAGTATCAGTGATCATACCTGCATTCAACGAAGAAAAAACCGTTGCACATGTTGTTAGTGTTGTTAAATCATTGCCGTACATAGGCGAAGTAGTGGTTGTTGATGATGGATCAATGGACCAAACCTCAAAATTTGCTGAAGAAGCTGGTGCTAAAGTAATCTATCATATGAAAAATAGAGGTAAAGGAGCTGCCATTAAAACCGGGTTTAAAAACTCTAAAGGAGACATAGTGGTATTCTTAGACGCAGATCTTAAGAATCTAACACAATCCCAGGTCCGAAATATTGTAGACCCAATACTTAATGGAGAAGCAGATGTGACCAAAACAAAATTCAAAAGAGAAGCTGGAAGGGTCACAGAATTAACAGCTAAACCACTATTGAAATTCTTTTTCCCTGAGATCAAATTCGACCAGCCTTTAAGTGGTCAGTTTGCAGCGAAAAGATCATTCTTGAACAAAATTAAACTCGAAGACGACTACGGTGTGGATGTTGGTATCGTTCTCGACGCTGATGTCATGGGCATGAAAGTCAAAGAAGTTGATATTGGAAAGATCGACCATGTACTTTCTACTTTGACGGAGTTGAATGTTGTTGCAACAGAGGTTGTCAGAACCATTGTTGACAGGGCCACTGCCTACGGCAGAATAACCATGATAGATTCACTTGGCCAATACATTAGAATGGAAATTCTGGGTCTTTCACTGGCATCTATGGGTATATTCTCAATATTTTTCATACGATTTGTTTCATTCTATGTTGGCCTAGCAATTGCCATTATAGGAGTTATTATAGCAATTTATTACATCATCAAGATAGTTAGAATATCTTTCAATGTGTTTTCAAGAACTGATGGCAATATGAGGAATTTAAAGACATTTTTAAAGATGCATTCACCAATTATTGTCTCTGCAATGATACTACTTGCAATGTGCACCACATTGTTAGGTTCTGTCCATTTTGAAGGGGGTAAAGTATCAATTCAACCAGTTTCAAGAAATTTGATTATATTCAATAGCCCCACAAATAATCAAACTGTAGATGTAAGGGGGCCTTACACCGTAGACAAAGCCCTTGAAAATGAAAATACTAGTATAAGAATGCCTACTGAAGCACTTGCTACGTTAGAACTCAATTATGGCGACTCGATCTACATTAACAACGAAAAATACGTTTTAAATGTGACGCGACCTAAAGAAGATAACACCATGAGAATACCCAATGCAGCACTTACTTCCATGGGTTTAAACCCTGGTGATGTCATAAGTGACGGGGATTTGAGGAACAGATTTAACAATTTCTATGCAGAAAAGGCACTTCAAACCAATGGAAATTCCGATAACATAAACATAACCGAAGGCACGATACTGACCAACAATATGCAAAGTGGATATAACATCAATTTATATTTGAACAACACCCTTGTCTCCAGCAGTTATGGAATAATCAAAAATGGCAGTTATTCAATTTACATAAATGATGTGAAGTACAAAACCATCACTTTGAATCCGGACAATTTAAATCAACCCTACACAGTTGTTATAGGAGATGACATCTTCAAAATAGAATTTGGAACCCCTCTGATGACAGATATGGAATTTGCCAATTCTTCATCGGGAAAATTCTTAAATTTTATTTATTAAAAAATTTAAAAAAAATAATTTAATTCAATCTTTATTTTTTTAGTAGTAAACCTTGACAGCCTCTTCAAGATCGTTGTACAGACCTAGTGCTGCGAGTGCACCTATTTCACCGGGCGCTCCTGTTACTTGGATCAGTTTGACACCCGCCTTTTTAGCTACATTTTCCGCATCTTCAACAGTCATCATGGATTTTTTTGTGGCCTCACCATACTCCCTTAAAACATCAGGAACATCAAAACCATCCATAACTGCAATGGCTGTTTTATCGGACAAAGTATCTCTTTTAAGGATTTCACAAATTTTATTTATCATTTCTTCCTTCATTTCAGGTTTAACTGCAAAAACAAGTGCTATTGCGACACAATTTTGTGTTTTGTTTGGGTTGTGTGGATAAAGTTGACAGGTAACATGATCCAAATATTCAAAACCTCTTTTAGAAAGTTCAATTCCTATGTTGTTTGCCAAGGTCCACGTGGCACCTTCTTCCTTGGTATCAGTATCATCAATACCAACAATGACCTTCTGTAATTTTGGAGTTACAACTGCAGCTCTTCCTACCTTTGAACCTCCACCAATATCATAGAGCTCCACCCTTTTAACTCCTTTGGCCATTCCCCGGCACATGGCAGCACCAACACCAGCACCTGCAAGACCCGCATGGACTACTTTGACTTCATCGTCATCCACCACTACTTCTTCAATTCCCGCAGCAGAATAGCTAGGTTTGAGTTCCATATCTGCTTTCCCAACCTTGAGCTGGAAAATATGTTTATCCCCATCTCTTTTAGATTCAGTCACAAGATCACTAGTCCTCTTGTACTGGTAAACCATCCATTCAGACCCAGCTACACATGGATGGTACTCCACCAGTTCCACTCGATCCTTATCAACCATTGTGATCACCTTTTTATAAGGTGCTATCCAAGGGTCTTTAAATTTGTCTTTAAGGTTTTCAGGAGTTAATATTTCCATTTTTAATCCTCCACTATTAATTAAGAGTCATTTCTAGTTCTCTATTAATTGAACGTTTTAAAATAGTTTTATAATTCATATCATAAATCATATTATATAATTAGCAACATTTATATATATTAACTTTAAACTTTAACATTAAATTCAAACTGAGTTATATGGACATTGAACATTATTACAATAAACGAAGCTATATATTAATTTCATTGGCACTAGCACCGTTTTTGTCTAACTTTGTTATTACAGCACTTAACATAGCCCTTCCTTCCATCGCCCTGGACTTGAATATCGAAGCAGTGCCTTTAGGATGGATTCCAACATCTTATCTCATTACACTCACAATTTTTTTAATTCCCTCTGCCAAGTTAGGAGACATACATGGGCGTAAAAATCTGTTTAAATGGGGATTGATCCTTTTTACAGCTGGTTCTATAATCACTGTTTTTTCGTGGAGTTACCACTGCATCATCTTTTCTCGAATTTTACAAGGCATGGGATCAGCCATGATATTTGGCAATTTATATGCCATGATTGCTTCAATTTACATTCATCAAGATAGGATACGGGCATTGAGCATAATATTCTGCAGTATTTTCTTAGGATCATTTTTAGGCCCAATTATAGGAGGTTTATTATCTGGATTTTATAATTGGAGGGTTATTTTTGTGTTTTGCAGTTTGATTGGAATGGTGGGAATTCTACTCCTCTCCAGATTGGATGTTGAATGGTTTGGGTTAAAGGGAGAAAAATTCGATCTTGTGGGATCCTTAATGTTTGGGATCTCCTCTTTATTGATAATCCAAGGCCTTTCAAAAATCAATCAGGAATTAAACTGGATATTTTTAGTTTTAGGCATTATAGAATTAACAGTATTTATTTTATATGAAAACCAGGTTGACTACCCGTTATTTAACTTAGAAGTGTTGCATAATAGAGATTTCATCCTAAACAGTGCAGGGACCTTCATACAATATGCTCCGATAGCACCCATTGTATTCATCCTGAACATATATTTACAGAATGTGAGAGGATTTTCACCTATTCTTGTGGGTTTCATACTTGTTTTGCAGCCACTCGCAATGTTGGTTGTTTCAATCTTTTCTGAAAAACTTAATAGATTAATAAAAGCCCCTACCATGGTAACAATTGCCATGATCATAAGTTTGATGTCGGTTTTGGTATTTCTAACGTTAAAATTATCTACCCCAATTTTAGTGATCATTTTAGGACTCACACTGTCTGGAATAGGTACTTCTTTATTCTCATCCCCCAACTCCCATTTAATCATGAACTCTGTGGAAAAAAAATATTATGGGGTAGCTTCTGCATCCATCACAACAATGCGAGGTTTTGGAGGTAGTTTAGGAATGAGTATTGTTCTTGTGATACTCACCCTTGTTGTGGGAAATATTGAAATCAACCAGTTACATAGTGAAAGTTTTATAATCAGTTTAAATCTAATTTTCAGGATCTTGTGCATCCTGTACATAGCAGGCACTGTGATTATGCTTTTAAATTGGTATGATGTTAAAAATAAAAATAGAATTTAAAAAAAAAGTAATTTTATTCGAGAATTTTGTACATCTTAACAGCAGCTTCAACCGCACGTTTACCGTACTCAACACGCTGATGTGCTTCTAAACGTGTCATTCCAGGGCCAGATATGCCCAGAGCCACTGGTTTGTCGTATTCGAGTGCAAGATCTGCTATTTTCCTTGATGCATGTTGAACCACAATCTCATCGTGGGAGGTTGCACCTTCAATTACAGCACCCATGGTGACTACGGCGTCAATTTCATCGTTTTTGAGTAGTTTCTTAATGGCAAGAGGCATGTCAAACACACCCGGTACAGCTATAACTTCTGTGATTTCAGATCCCAAAAATATAGCATGCTCCTTAGCCAGTTCCAACATCATTTGAGTAATATCATAATTGAATTCAGATACAACTGCTCCTATTCTTACTTTTACCATTCATTCCACTCTCCATAATGCTAAATAAATTTACTAATTTAATTGTTTCCCAATGTTCATAAACCTTTAATGGGTAAATCATGAGTTAAATATAAGCAATAGCAATTGCTACCGAACTTACAACCATTATAAGGATTATAAAAATCGCATAGTACTGTGCTCTTTCCATATTCTAATCTCCAAAAAATTTAGAAATCTCTCTTAATGTTTCCCCGAATATCTCAATTTCTTCTACGGTGTTGTAGTAGTGTACAGATGCCCTTACTGTTCCTCCCAGTTCATAAGCACCCATATGACGGATAGCCGGAATTGCACAGTGATGTCCACTTCTAACACATATACCCTTGACTTCATCAAGTATTTTAGCTACATCGTGTGCATTCACACCATCTATATTGAAGGCAACTATCCCATAAATATTTTCTGGACTTCCATAGACTATAGTATTTTCTATATCATTTACTTCCTTGAACAGTTTGGCAGTTAGCTTTTTGCTGTGATTCTGGATTTTTTCCATTCCAATCCTTTCCAAATAATCTACAGCAGTTCCAAGTCCAATTACCCCTGCAATATTCTGAGTTCCCCCTTCAAATCTTGCAGGAACAGTTTCCAATGTAAAATCTGATTCAGTTACATCCAGAACTGTGCCTCCACCGTAGTTTGTTGGCTCTAAATCTTCAGATATTTCCTGATTACAGTACAGAAATCCTGTTCCAATTGGACCAAGCAAACCTTTATGTCCTGGAACCGAAACAAAATCTGCTTTGATATCTTTCACATCCAATGGCATGTGCCCTGCAGACTGGGCCGCATCTACGAGATATAAAACATCATTTTCATCTGCAATTTCGCCAATTTCTTTGATAGGTTGTACCGATCCAATTGCATTTGACACATGGGTGGTTGTAATTAATTTGGTGTTGGCATCAACTGCATCCAAAACATCGGAATGATCAATTATACCATACTCGTCAGCCTCAACAAGTTTCAGATTGACTCCTTTTTTCCTTAAATTTAACCAAGGAACGAAGTTTGAGTGATGTTCTATGTTGGGCACCACCACTGAGTCTCCCTTCTTGAAGTTCAACCCATTTGCAACCAAGTTAATTGCTTCTGTGGTGTTCTTGGTGAAAATTATCTCAGAGGGTTTGCTTCCAACAAATTTTGAAATTCGTTTTCTTGAGCTTTCAAATTCTTTAGTGGCCCTAACAGCAAGGTTGTAAGCACCTCGGCCTGTATTTGTGTTGTAGTTGTAGAAGTAATTGCACATCGACTCAACTACTGGTTTTGGGGTGGGAGTCGTGCTCGCAGCATCCAGGTAAATTACGTCTTCGAGCAAAGGAATATCTGCTCGTATATTAATATCTACACCATTTTCCATGTTTATGCTCCAATTATTAGCTTTAGTAAATGTACACCCATCATCATAATTTTATGATCTCTGGTTAATATAGAATATTCTAATAGAATGTTAACTATTGTTATATGTTGTTATATATAATCTGTTAAATTAAAAAAATTTTCAATAAAAATAAAAAAATAAAATAAATAGAGGTTGGTTCAAAAACTATTCATAACGCTTCTAATTTAGAACGAACCTCTTCTGCCATTTCCATTGTAGACGATTCTCCGCCAAGATCTTTGGTCACGACTTTCCCTTCATCTAAAACCTTTAAAAGGGCGTTTTCAAGTCTTCTAGCCTCATCATATTCATCAAGATATTCCAACATCAAAACAGCAGATAGGATCATTGCAGAAGGATTTGCTAATCCTTTACCTGCTATGTCTGGAGCAGAACCGTGGACAGGCTCAAATAATCCATTTGTTTCACCTATATTTGCGGAGGGTATTAAGCCCAAACCCCCAACAAGTCCTGCACCTTCATCTGACAAGATATCTCCATAAAGATTGGTGGTTACAACCACATCAAACATCTGGGGTTGGGTTATAAAGAACATTGCTGTTGCATCCACGTACCTATCATCGGTTTCAATGTGGCTGAAGTTTTCAGCAACTTTGTAAAAGCTGTCTTTGAAAACTCCATCTGTTTTTTTCAAGACGTTTGCCTTATGAACAGCTGTAACTTTACTTCTAGCTGTTTTTTCAGCGTATTCAAATGCAAATTTACATATTCTCTCAGAAGCTGCCTTGGTGATCACACGGGTTGCTGTTGCACCATCTTGAGTGTACTCTTCCAGCCCAGAGTAAAGACCCTCAGTGTTCTCCCTTACAATAACAAAGTCAAGGCCCTCAAACAGATATTTGGTTCCAGGATAGGATTTCACTGGCCTTAAATTCACGTATAAATCCAATTCTTTTCTTAATTTAACTATTACATCTGCTGCTGTTTCTCCTGCAGCCCCAAATAAACAGGCCTGAGATTGTTTAACCAGGTTCACTGTTTCTTCAGAAAGAGGTATTCCTGTTTTTTCAGCGTACTCATCACCTGCATCTGCAAAACTGTATTCAAAATCTACATTGGAGGATTCGAGAACATGCAATGTGGCCTCCATAACCTCTTTTCCTATTCCATCACCAGGTATTACTGCTATTTTGTACATATCCCACACCTTCATCTAAAATACTCATTACTCACATGATTTAATATTTTTATGAAAACTAAAGGATAATTATCCCTTAATTTCTCCAATATGATTTTTAAGATAATTTATTAAACCGCCCTCGTTCATTATTCCCAGCATAAACACTGGAAGTGGTTTAATTTCAAATTCTTCTGAAGTATCCAAATCTTTCAAAATTCCTTTATCCACATCTATTTCTATTATATCTCCCTCTGAAACACTCTTAGACACATTTTTTGCTTCAATTAATGGCAGACCTATGTTTATGGAGTTTCTGTAGAATATTCGGGCAAAGGATTCTGCAACTACGGCTGCTACTCCTGCACCTTTGATTGCAATTGGGGCATGTTCCCTCGAGGATCCGCATCCAAAGTTCTTTCCTGCAACAATGATATCCCCTTCAGACACCTTCTCGGAGAAATCAGGATCACATCCCTCCATAACACATGCTGCTAATTCCTTTTCATCCCTCAAAACCAGATATCTTCCAGGTATTATAATATCTGTATCGACATCGTCACCAAATTTCCAGACTTTTCCTTTCATTCAAACACCTATCTTTAGTTTTATTTATTAGCTCATTATTTTGGATCTGTTATTTTTCCTGTTACTGCTGATGCTGCTGCAACCGCTGCAGAGCTTAGGTAAACTTCAGCTTCTGGACTTCCTTGTCTTCCCTTGAAGTTTCTGTTGGAAGTTGAAAGGCTAACCTCTCCAGGTCCAATGAGTCCAACATGGCCCCCTAGGCAAGGTCCACAACAAGGATTACACACCAGTGCTCCAGCATCCACAAAGGTTCTTAAAAGTCCTTCGTCCAATGCCTTCGTATAAATTTCCCTTGATGCCGGAATTACAAGCATTCGAACGCCTCTGGCAACTTCTTTTCCCTTCATGATCTTGGCTGCTGTCCTCAGATCACTTATTCTTCCATTGGTACAAGATCCCAGGAAGATCTGATCGATGTGTGTGCCTTCAACTTCTGAAACAGGTTTTACATTATCAACGTTATGTGGACACGCAATTTGCGGTTCAAGATCATCAACATTGATATGTACAGTTTCCAAAGATTCTGCATCGTTGTCTGTTTTCATTATTTCATAGTTTTTGGTTGTTCTTCCCTTGAGGTAGTTTATGGTCTTTTGATCCGGTTCAACCAGCCCAGTTTTACCTCCCATTTCAATGGCCATGTTGCACATTACCATCCTATCTGATATTGACATGGCACTGGTTACTTCTCCACCGAATTCACATGCCTTGTAGGTTGCACCATCAGCACCGACTTTTCCTATTATGTTGAGTACCACGTCTTTTGCAAAGACATTGTCCTTCAGTTTACCTGTTATATCAAATTTAATTGTTTCTGGTATCTTGAACCATAGTTTTCCCGTAGCAAATACCATGGCCATATCAGTTGATCCAATACCCGTTGAAAATGCACCTAAGGCACCATGTGTACATGTGTGGGAATCAGTCCCCACAATCACTTCTCCTGGAACAACGTGTCCCTTTTCAGGGAGTACTTGATGACAAACTCCTTCTCTAACATCGTAGAAGTTGTTAATTTTTTGTTCTTCCACGAATTTTCTCATGATCATGTGATTTCCCACGGCATCTAGAGAATCTGCTGGAACTTGATGATCAAAAACTACCACAATTTTTTCAGGGTCCCAAACATCCTCCACACCTATTTTCTCAAATGATTCAACTGATAATGGTCCAGTTAAATCATGAGTCATGGCTACATCTATGTTCGCCATCACGATCTCCCCTGCTTCTACAACGCTTTTATCTGACGCTTTTGCCAGTATTTTTTCTGCCATGGTCATTCCCATCTATAATTCCTCCTAACATCAATTTATCATTAAATCAGCTGATTTGGTTGATTTTATTTACAATTTCTATGAATTTTTCGACTTCATTCTGGTCCAGTATGGTCAATATTTTCTTTATGGTGTTCCTGTGAACCTGTTTATGCATTTGCATGATCTTATCTCCTTTATCAGTGAGCTTCAGGAAATAAAACCGTTTATCTGCATCAGATTGTATTTTAAGAACTATATTTTGTTCAATTAGTTGATTTACAGCTATAGAAACTGTTGATTTTTTCAGATCAAGCATTCTGGATATTTCTGAAATACTGATATTTTCATTTTTATCAATCAATTCAATGTAGTAAAGTTGTCTGAGTGTGTATTTCTTTAATTCACCAGTTAATAGCTCCGTTTGAAATTTTTGCATGATGTTTGCAAGTTTATCCATTGATTCTACAATTTCGAGCTCCTGATTCATTTTCTTTAATCCTCCACAGAATATATAGTTTTATCTAACTAACTATTATAAAAATGTTTAGATGAGGATTGTAATAACTTATTTTAAACAAATAATACAAAATTATATTGAATACATATTGATATATAATGATAAGAAATATTTGAGTGAGGGAGCCAAATGAGCCAGGAAATTAGCCAGGAAATTAAGAGCGAATATGAAAAGATTAAGGATAAAATCTCATACGATGATTTCTTAAAAAAAATGGAAGAAAGAAAGCATGATTATGAAGATGTGAGCTTCATGAGCGAGCTTGATATAGCTCGTACAATCATTGGAGAATATATTAATGAGGAGAATAAGCCTTTATCTGAAGCAAACGAGGCACATAAAATAACAGAACTCCAAACAGGTAGCGACAACATCAGTGTTACCGGGAGAATAATGCATATTTCAAACGTTAAAAAATTCACCAGCAAGAAGGGCAGGGAAGGTAAGCTTGCCAACATGATAATAACAGATGACACCGGTGAAATTCGTGTTGTTCTTTGGACTGAAAATATTAAATTCCTGAAAAAAGTGACAGAAGGAGACGTAATAAAAATAAACAATGCTGAAGTCAAACAGGGATTCCGGGAAGATGAATTGCACATGAAATTGGATTCAAACATTCAAAAACTCGACAGCGAAGAGTATGAGTCCTTCCCAAAATATGATGATAAAATAACTGATATCAAAGACATTCAAGGCGAAAGTCAAGTAAATGTAATCGCAAGAATTGTCAGAATCCCCAGAGTAAGGACTTTTGACAAAAATGGAAAGGAAGGAAAGGTTTTATCCATGGAGATTCAGGATAAAACTGGCAAAACTCAGTTCACTCTCTGGAACAACGACACAAATCTTGTTAAAGATTTAGATCTCAAAGAGGGAGATTCAATAAAAATACTCGGTGCCCTTGGAAGAACAAGAGACGGCGAAGTTTCATTAACACACTCATGGATTGGAAGAATGATCAAAGGAGATTTTGATCTCCCAGAATACTCAGAAAAAATCCTAAAAATTGGTGACGCCCATGAAATGCGAGATATAACAGTTATTGGAATAATATGCAAAGTATACGATACAATAACCTTCATGAGGAATGATGAAAGCACAGGGCAGGTTCGATCTCTAGAGATGGAGGATGATACTGGATCCATAAGGATAACGCTGTGGAACGATGATGCAAACATGGAAATCGAAAAGGGAAACATCATCAAAATAATCGGAGGAAATATTGAGTTTGATGAATATTCCGGTACCGACTACAGAATAAACACCAATTGGAACACTAAACTAATTATCAATCCTGAAATTGACCCTGATTTAAGCAAAAAGCTTCAAGAGTGTGGAAAATATTTGAAGCCTCTTAAAATAGCAGCAATTCATGAGATGGATGAAGAAGGAGAAGAGATCGATGTGGTTGGTAGAATTGTTAAAACCTACGATCCAAGTGAATTCAATAGGGACGACGGAACCACCGGGAAAGTTAGGACAGTTGAGATCGGAGATGGTACTGGAGTAATAAGATCATCCTTCTGGGATGATAAAGCAGATTTTGCTTTTAACGAAGGAAAACCAATTAAAATTGAAAACGCCAGAACTCGGCTGGGTAACTACAACATGGATCTGAGCATTGGCAAAACAGCAAGAATAGTTGATCCTACTCCAGAAGAGATCGAAGCCCTTCCAAGTATGAACGAAATAGAAGACTCACTCTACTCCACCAAAACCATAAGCCAATTGAATGAAGATGAAAGAAACGTTAGAATAGTTGGAAGAGTGGTTAACCTTTACGATCCAAATGAATTCCAAAGGGGAGATGGAACTAACGGTCTGGTTAGAACAGTAGAAATAGCTGATGGTACTGGAGTTTTAAGATCTTCATTCTGGGATGATAAAGCAGAAATGTCACTGAACACAGGAGACGCCATAAAAATTGAAAATCCCCGTATAAGCATGCGCGATGACCATCTAGAAATTAGTGTCGGCAGAAACACCTTAGTTACCAAGGCAACAGTAGATGAATCTGAAAAACTCCCCTCCTTTGATGATATAAAGGAAATGATCTACAAAACCAAGAAGATCGATGATATTGAAGAAGAAGACAGGAACATAAAGGTAACTGGAGAAATCACTGAAGCCTATGGAAACAGAATCCTGTACGAAATGTGCCCCAACTGTAACAAAAGGTTGACACTTATAGACAACTCCTACGAATGTGAAATCTGTGGTGAAGAAATCGAAGAACCTAGGTACTTGATGATAGTTCCATGTGTGATTGAAGACAGTACAGGAACAATGAGGGTTACATTTTTCAGCGCAGCTGCAGAGGAACTAGTTGGAATGAAAATCAATGAAGTCATAGATGTCATCCAAAAAACTGGAGATGAAGGATCACTTGAAGATAAAGTCTCAGAACTTGTTGGACACGAAATCACTGTGATTGCGGATGCCAGTTTCGATGAGTACAACGAAGAAATCAGGCTCAATGCCAAAAAACTGGTGGATATAAAATTATAATAATTAAATCCACCTACTACAAACATGTTAACATACCACTTTGAACCAGTCAACTGATCTTCAAAATGGATATAAGATTAAAAATAATGTACTATAATCTACAATTGTTGAATATTTGTTTAGTTCATTAAATAACTTATTTAAATATAATAAATGCTTAAAGGAGATTGAAATGGTAGAACTTGAAGAATTACCAAATGTAGGGGAAAAAACTGCTCAAAAATTAAGAGATGCTGGTTTTGCAGATATGATGAGGCTCGCAACAGCAACTGCTAAAGAATTGAGTGTTAAAGCTGAAATAGGTGAAGGAGTAGCTGAAAAAGTAATTGAAGCTGCGAGGAAGTCTGAACAAATCGACTTTGAAACTGCCATGGATGTTATGGAAAGAAGGAAGGACGTCGGAAGAGTAACCACCGGAAGTACAGGACTCGATGAACTCATAGGAGGAGGAATTGAAACTCAATCCATAACCGAAGTTTTTGGAGAATTTGGTTCTGGAAAAAGTCAGATCTCCCACGAACTTGCAGTTACTGTACAGCTACCCCCTGAAAAAGGAGGTTTAGGTGGACAGTGCGTATTCATCGATACAGAAAACACCTTCAGACCAGAAAGGATAAAACAAATAGCTGAAGGATTTGAACTCGACGTAGAGGAAGTGCTTACCAATATTCATATTGCAAGGGCATTCAACTCAAGCCATCAGATTTTAATGGCAGATAAAGTCAATGAATTGATTCAAAGCGGTGCAAATATTAAACTTGTCATCGTAGATTCATTAACAGCCCACTTCCGTGCAGAATACGTTGGCAGGGAATCTTTAGCAACAAGGCAACAAAAATTGAACCAACATTTGCATACCCTTTCAAACATAGCCAACACCTACAACGTTGCAGTTTTTGTAACAAACCAGGTGCAGTCCAAACCTGATGCATTTTTCGGTAGTCCCACAAAGGCTATTGGAGGACACGTCTTGGGTCACGCTGCAACCTATAGGATCTGGCTTAAAAAGGGTCTTGCTGGTAAAAGAATCGCCAGACTTGTTGACAGTCCGCACTTACCAGAAGGCGAAGCTGTATTCAAGGTGATTACAGAGGGAATTTCGGATTAATATTCCCATTTATTTTTTCTTTTTTAATTGATCCAAAATTTGCTAATATTATGATACGTTTTTAAATTTTTAATACAGAAAATGACAGGGTTATTTGAGATAAAATGAGTTCTACTGAAACAATTCTAGCCATCATTGTAATGATACTAATTGGATACTTTTCCAAAAAGATTGGCCTTCTTAAACCTGAAGATTCAACCACCCTCAACAAAATAGTAGTTAACATTGCCATACCTTCTTTGATATTTCTTGCAATGTATGGAGCGGATCTTTCAAACATTAACAGCCTGTTTCCAATCACAATTATCTGTTTAATAACAGGAACACTTTCAGGAACTGTGGTTTACCTCTTTGCCAGGTACAGAGGATACTCTAAAAAAACAAGGTGGACCATAGTAGGTACTTCGACTCTGTTTAATTCCGGTTTTTTAGGATATCCTGTTGTTTTAGGTGTTTACGGAAGTACTGGTTTGGTTCGAGCAGTTTTCTTTGATATGGGTTCGACAATTCTCTTTTTGTGCCTTGGAATTTTGTTCATCGTACTATTTGGAGGAAAGTACAGTTCAATCATTAAAAGAACTGTGTTGTTTCCGCCACTATGGGGAATAATACTGGGAATAGTAGTGAACCTCCTACATTTGAATATTGGGCCCCTCCCATTAGATGTGTTGAAATATCTAAGTGGTGCAGCCATTCCAATAATAATGATCTCCTTGGGTTTGTCGTTAGAAGTTGGAGGATTAAAAAATTACTTAGATGCCGCAACATTTGTTTCGACTGTTAGGCTGATCATCTCCCCAGCCATAGCATTCGTAATTGTTACTATTCTTGGATTCAGTTATATTAACAGCACAGTAACAGTTGTTGAAGCAGGAATGCCTTCAGCAATGTTGAGCCTAGTATTGGCAGCCAGTTACGATTTAGATGTTAAAGCTGCTGCTGCATGCATATTTATGAGCACTGTACTAAGCATGATAACTCTCCCTATATTGATCTACCTCCTCTAAATCCCATTTCAAGATAGAGTTAGTAAGATATCATGGTTCGATCCGCAAATATTATAAAGAGCCCATAACGCATTAAAATCTAAATTAATTCTTAATAATTGTTCTAATATAAATTAAATGCATTTATATTGTTATTATTTCATATTTAATTCCGTTTATCTCATTAGATATTTTAAGCTTGATTTAAAGATTTAATAGTGGTTATTAAATCAGATTAACCCTAAATATCTAGAAAGAGGAGTATAATACCTCTATTAAAAATAATAACAATTAGGGGTTTAATGAGACTCAAGTTGGGTCATGAATCTTTTTTATAAATATTTAAATATTTAAAAACTTAATCAGTAAATTAAGTAAGTACTAGAAGATTAGATCTGTTAAAAATACAGATAATTCTTTGAAAAATGTTCTAGTATATATACTTTGTATAAAAAAATAAATAGAAAACTTTATTTATCTAATTGATAGACCCTACACATTAAGGATAAGATAATCTATCATAGATTTATGGAATAGGTGATCTAATTGGCAGAAGAAAAAAATCAAGAAACAACCGAAAAACTAAAAGTCGGTGTATATGTTTGCCACTGTGGTGTTAACATTGGTGGTGTAGTAGACATAGAAGCCGTAAGAGATTATGCAGCAACACTTCCGGACGTAGAAGTAGCTGAAGAGTACAAATACTTCTGTTCAGACCCAGGTCAGGAAATGATACAGAAGGATATCAAAGAGAAGGGTTTAAACAGAGTTGTAGTAGCAGCATGTTCACCAAGGCTCCACGAACCAACATTCAGGAGAGCTGTTAAAGAAGCAGGACTAAACCCATTCCTGTTCGAATTTGCAAACTTAAGAGAACACGATTCATGGGTTCACCAGAATGAACCTGAAGCAGCAACAGAAAAAGCCAAAGACTTAGTCAGAATGGCAGTTGCAAAGGCAAGATTACTAGAACCTCTAATAGCAGAAACTGTTTCTGTAGATAACAAAGCAATGGTTATTGGTGGTGGAGTTGCTGGTATTCAGTCCGCACTCGATTTAGCTGATATGGGATTCAAAACTTACCTAATTGAAAAACAGCCTACCATTGGTGGAAGGATGGCCCAGCTGGACAAAACATTCCCAACATTGGATTGTTCCATGTGTATTCTAGCACCTAAGATGGTGGATTGTGGTAAACACGAAAACATCGAGCTAATTTCCTACGCTGAAGTTAAAGGATTGGAAGGTTACATAGGTAACTTCAAGGTTACAGTGGAAAAGAAGCCACGTTACATAGATGAATCTGTGTGTACTGGATGTGGAAGCTGTACAGAAGTTTGTCCAATAGAAATACCAAACTACTTCGATGAAGGTGTTGGAATGGTTAAAGCAACCTACATTCCGTTCCCTCAGGCAGTACCACTATGTGCAACCATAGACAAGGACTACTGTATCGAATGTAAACTCTGTGACCAAGTATGTGGTAACGGTGCAATCAAACACGATCAGGAACCAGAAACCATCGAACTCGAAGTTGGTACCATTATCGTTGCAACAGGTTATGACCCATACGACCCAACAGAAAAAACTGAATGGGCTTACGGATCTGCTGAAAACGTAATCACCGGTCTAGAACTGGAAAGATTCATAAACGCATCAGGACCTACACAGGGACATGTTTTAAAACCTTCAGACGGTGGACATCCTAAGAGCGTTGCATTCATCCAGTGTGTTGGATCCAGGGATGAACAGATTGGTAAACCATACTGTTCCAGGGTCTGCTGTATGTACGCAATGAAAAATGCTCAGCTTATCATAGACCACGAACCTGACACCGAAGTAACCATATACTACATGGATATTAGGGCATTCGGTAAAGGATTCGAAGAATTTTACAAAACATCCCAAGAAAAGTATGGTATCAAATTTGTCAGAGGTCGACCAGCAGCAGTCATGGAAAACCCTGATAAAACACTAACCATCAGGGCAGAAGACACCCTACTTGGAAAAGTCACAGAATACGACTACGACATGGTAGTACTATCAGTCGGTCTACAGCCACCAGAAGGTGCTGAAACACTCAGACAGACCTTGACCCTATCAAGAAGTGCAGACGGTTTCCTTATGGAAGCTCACCCTAAACTCAGGCCTGTTGACACATTAACAGACGGTATATACCTAGCAGGTGTTGCTCAGGGACCTAAAGATATTCCTGACGCAGTAGCACAAGCATCTGGTGCAGCAGCAAGAGCAGCAATACCAATGGTTAAAGGTGAAGTGGAAATTGAACCAATCATTGCTTTAGTCGACGAAGATGTCTGTGGTGGATGCGAAGTATGTATAGACCTATGCCCATACGGTGCAGTTGAAAGAATAGATGAGAAAGCTCACATCAACGTTGCACTATGTAAAGGATGCGGAACATGTGTTGGTGCATGCCCATCTGGAGCACTAGATCAGCAGCACTTCAAAACCAGCCAGATATTTGCTCAGATTGAAGCTGCAATGAACGGCGGAAAATAAGGTTTTAAACCTTATTTCTTTTTATTTTATTTTTAATTTAAATAATCATTAATCAAATTATATTAAGCTAATTTTATCCTATTAAATCAGATTATCCTGCTATTTTTAGAAATTACTGTTCAATAACCAAATCATAAAAAATTTTAGTTTTAAATCCAACTAGATAATTGGTGATCAGCATGTATCAAAAAATGGGATCAGAACTAAAAGAAATTTTAAAACTTGAAAGGGAAGCTGTAGCAATAAAATGGTTTCTAAGGGAACCCAAGGATATAAAAAAAGAATCAGAACCATCTAGATTTTGTACCAAACTAGATAAAGCATCGAAGGGAGAAATTTTCTATTCCACAATGGAAGAAGAAAGTTGTATGGGAGGATTAAGGTACAGCGGAATGAAAGATCGAAAAGAACTTCCAAAAAACATGCAAAGCGGTTCCTTCCTTGTACCTGCAGGTGTTTATAAAAGCATACCAGCCGTACAAAGATCATGGCAAAATAACAAGGCCATCGATGCAGGAATATTCACTGCCATACTATTTTCACCCTTGGTAAATGCCGACTTTATCCCGGATATTGTATTTATCATCTCTAACTCTGAACAAGCCATGATGGTACTCCATGCAAATGCCTATGATTCAGGTTCCCATGGTTTGGGTGCTGATTCCTGCCCGATATGTAGTTCAATGGCAGCAATTCCCTACTTGACAGGTAAAGTAACCTACGGATTTGGAGATATTGGTTCTAGAAATAACATGGAATTGAAACCAGATGATGTTATGGTAACTATACCCGGAGCAGAACTAGAAAGAATTCTAGCCAATCTAAAGGACATGCAAACCAAAACATTTTTTAAGAAAAATTAATAAAATTTTTTTTATTCACTAGTGCAAACAAGAAAGTTTGAAAGTATTTATAGTGATTCATTTTATACATTAGATCAATAAAGCTACTTAACCAATTACGTTGTTTTGGAGGATAATTAATGAATAATGAAGAATATGCTCTTAAAATTAAAGAAATTACTAAAGAGCACCATAACTGGATGGAAAATAGTATCAATCTCATAGCAAGTGAAAACATTACAAGTACAAGTGTTAGAGAAGCACTTGCCTCTGATCTATCACACAGATACGCTGAAGGCCTATCCGGATGTAGACTCTACGAAGGTTGTAAATACGTTGATGAAATAGAAGATATCACCGTAGATCTTTCAAAAAAGATTTTTAAAGCAGAACATGCAAATGTTCAGCCAATATCTGGTGTGACTGCCAACATGGCATCGTTCTTTGCACTTGCAAAACACGGCGACCCTATGATGGCACTAGAAGTACCTGTAGGAGGACATATCAGTCATGCGTCCGTAAGTGCTGCAGGAATTAGGGGTCTTAAAGTATCTCCACATCCCTTTGATGAAGCTAAGATGAATATAGATGCCGATGCAATGAAAAAGGACATTCTAGAAAAAAAACCTAAAATAGTTCTTCTGGGAGGAAGTCTTTTCCTGTTCCCACATCCTGTTGAAGAAGCCAGAGAAGCTGCCGACGAAGTCGGTGCTAAAGTAATGTACGATGGAGCCCATGTACTGGGTTTAATTGCTGGAGGATGCTTCCAGGATCCACTCAAAGAGGGAGCTGACCTCCTTGTTGGAAGTACACATAAAACATTCCCAGGGCCACAAGGTGGAATAATTCTCTGTAAAGAAGATATTGCACACAAAATTGATGATGCTGTGTTTCCAGGAGTCGTGAGTAACCATCACCTCCATCACCTAGCAGCACTCGGTATTGCAACTGCAGAAATGCTAGAATTTGGTAGTGCCTACTCCAAACAGATCATTAAAAATGCTAAAGCCCTTGCTCAAGAACTATACGAACTTGGATTCAACGTACTATGCGAAGATCAAGGATTCACTGAATCCCATCAACTTGCAATGGATGTTTCAAACATTGGAAGAGCAGCAAAATTGGCTAAGGACCTCGAAGCAAACAACGTCATATTAAACAAGAACCTTTTCCCATGGGATGATGTCAATCGTTCTGATGATCCATCAGGTATACGTATTGGTACACAAGAAATAACCAGACGCGGGTTAAAAGAAGCTGAAATGGCAGAAATAGCTCAGTTCATCAAAAAGGTTACTGTTGACGGTAAAAACGTTGAAGAAGAAGTTACTGAATTTATAAAACAGTACAACACTGTAAAATATGCATTTAAAGAAGATGAAGCCTACAACTATGTAGACTTCTGATTCAAATTTTTTAACTATTTTTAGAGGAGAATATCATGAGGATAGCTTGGGGATTTACTGGTGCAGGTCATCTACTTAAAGAAAGTGTTGATGCTCTGGTTAAACTTTCAAAGGATCATGAAGTTACTGTCATGACTTCTGGTGCAGGCGAAGAAGTTCTTAAAATGTACGGACTTTTTGAAACTGTAAAAAATTTAACAGGAGGAAAGTACAGGGAACTAGTATTGGAATCTGATCAGAGGGAAAGTTACCCTATGACCGGGAGATTTTCCCTCGCAACCTATGAATTGCTTGTTGTTTCTCCTGCAACTTCCAACACCATTGCTAAAATTGTGAATGGCATTGCAGATAGTTTAATTACAAATGCAGTAGCTCAGGCAGGTAAAGGTAAAGTTAAAACCTATATTGTACCTGTTGATCTTGAATCCGGTGATGTTGAAACTATTTTACCTTCAAAGCTCGAACTTGAAACGTGCAAAAATTGTGAGCCTTGTCAAGCTGCAGCAGCATGCCCACAAGATGCCATAACCCCCGGTGTCGAGATTAATTTGCTTAAATGCGAAGGCTGTGGTACTTGTCAAACAGCCTGTCCATTCAACGCAGTGACAGGCGGTAAAATTATCACCATCCATATGCGGGAAATCGACGTCGAGAATACTTCCAAATTGAATAATATTGAAGGAATTAATATTTTAAGCCATCCTAAAGAGTTAAATAACGTTTTATAAGTCTGAGATTTTTATTTTAACTATTTTTTTTTAGTGTTTCCACAACTCATACGCATTTCTTTTTGTTGATAAGAATTTCAATTGTCAAATTATTAATGAAAGTTTCACCAAATATATTGATAACATACATTTGTTGTTTACTTGAGGTGATCCAATGACAGAAGGAAAAAGAATAGATTTTTTGGTGGAAGAACTTCAAAATGATGATTGGGTTGTGCGGGAAGATGCTGCGGAACTTCTTGCAGAAATAGGAGATCCAAGAGCAGTTGATCCTCTGATCAAGACGTTGAAAGATGATGATTGGCATGTAAGGGAAGCTGCTGCCCTTTCTTTAGCTGTGTTTGCCGAGCCGAAATCCTTAGATCCCCTCACGGAACTCATGAAAGATGAGAAGGCCAGTGTTCGCTACGCTGCAGCTATAGGTCTTTCTTCCATTGCAGATCCCAGGTCCTGCGAAGTACTTAAAAAAGCTTTAGAAGATGAAAGTCCAGTTGTTCAAAGAGTTGCAAAGGTGGGTATCGAAGCCATAAAAAGAAAATAAAAATTTTAATTATCACTCATCAATATTTAACGCTGTAACTAATGTACATGAAGAGAACACCCAATATAATCCATATTATGGAGTTTAAAGTTGTAAGTTCTAACTGAGGATATAAAAATCCCAAGATTCCAGATACAAATAGGAATATTCCTGCAGCGTACAGAACAATCTTCCTTAATTTAGTTCCGTGAGCCAATCCTAGGAAAACAGCTCCTAAAACTGCCCAGACAACGGATGTGAAAAGTGATAAACCTAAACTGGGTAGTAATATACCTACTATTCCAGATATAAGTAAAAATATACCTGCAATGTATATCACGAACTGTCTATTTTGTGGTTTCATAAAAATCCTATCACTTCAATGTATTTAAATTTTCTTGTTTGGCTCATCTTTTATTTCTGAGTTTGAACTTTGAAGGTTCAGTACTGTTATCTCAGGCGGACAGTTAATACGTATCCAAAATACGTTGGTACCCAATCCCCTGTTGGTGTACTGCACCATGTCACCAACGTCGTACTTTCCTAAGGGATATTTTTTAAATTCAGACCCTCTAAATGGTGTTCCCACTCCCGGGATGATCATCTGACCACCATGAGAATGTCCAGATAGTTGCAGACTGAACCTACCTGTCGCAGCACTGACATCAGCAAAATCAGGTTCGTGGGCCAGTAGTATGGCTGGTCCAGATTCGGGTAACTTGTTTAAAACTGCATTTAAATCGTGTTTATCAAGGGTGACACTATCAATGCCAGCAATGTTAAGCTGAGCATCTCCTCGTTTAATGGTATAAACATCATTTTCAAGTTCAATTATACCTGTTTCTTTCATTACCTTCCTTATTTCATCGGCACCAATCCAATGGTCATGATTTCCAAGCACTGCCAACGTTGCATCCTTGGGTTTAAGATTTTTAAGGTATCTTAACATATCAAGTATTGGTTCGTTGACTACGTAGGACACAGAATCTCCAGTTATTGCCACAATATCTGGCTTTTGTTTGTTTACCAGATTCACAACACCCTCAATCCGTTTGGCTGATATCCACTGACCTAGATGTATGTCGCTAATGTGTGCAATTTTGTAGTTGTTGAATTCAGGATCAAGACCGTTAACATGCACAGTTACTGGTACAATTTCAAAATCCCTTGCATCAAATTCATGGATTCCAAGCTTATCTCTAACACCTGACATGGCAGTTTGCATCTTTTGTCTTAAATAAAGTGCCCTAATATGGGGATTTGTTTCTTTCATGGCATCCTCATCATAGTTCCTATTATTTCTGAAATTTTCAGATGATCAATCCTCTAACAAACTCGTAAGGTAAACTGTCATCTCTATTTCTTCCCTTGCAACAAAGTCATCACTTCTAAATTTGGCTGCTTCACTTCCGAAGGGAAAATATTTCTTTTCAAAATGAGTTGTTATGAATAGTTGACCCTCTTTTATTTCAACGGTCCCCTCAACCTTAGATTTGAGTTTTTTCTGTTCTTCTTCACTCAATTCCTTGACCCTGTATACAACGTAGTAATCCCCTGCATCGTTTCCAAAATCATATACTTCGACCAGCATTTGATCCTCCAATAATCTAATATTTTTTTTGAAAAGTAAATTGACTTGGTTAAATTTTGTTTTTTCTGGTTGTAATTTTTTTATACACATTCGAGTGTGAAGTCCAGATCGTCTCCTAGTTCCAAATCAAATTTTTTTATGGATCCCTTTTCGAGTTCTATGACGTATTTTGCTGGAGCTCGGGGTGTGTAGGTTTTCCAAGGATCTACAGTGACCATATCAACTACTTTCCTATCAGAATCTGCGAACACTATGTCCAGTGGAAAACGCATGAAAAACATGTGGATGGCAGAACCATGTCTGCTCCGGCTTTGTGGAAGTTTAAGGAGCATTCCCTTGCCTACTTTCTTTCTCAACATTAATCCCATAAATCTGGAAAAGAAACTGTCAGCTACCTCTACTTTCCCAATTTTAGTTCCCTTAGTTAGGTTTACTATTAAAATTTCTTTCAATTTCCTTGCCCCTTTAGTATGTTTAAATTATGGATCTCGATAACATTTTTTTTAGAAAATATCCCAATTAACCTATTTATTTTAATAGTTAATTTGTTGCCCATTATTTTATAAATTTAGGTCTTATTCCTCCAATTTTTTTATCAAAATGTTAGGTTCCCATGTTTTCAGAATTTCTATCCATTGGGCGGGTAAAGTATCTGCCATCAGTTGTTTATTTTTGGATGGATCATTTTTTATATCAGTTGCTTCAAATGGCATACATTAAACATCATCCTCTTGGAAATGTTTATTATTTTATCGATGCCCCCGATAAAAGTGCACGTTGTTATTGGCGTATCCAATGGGGATAATTTTAAAACTTTTAATATTATAATGGAGGCCGTTTATGAGGAATATTATTATAAAAGAGCTTATTCAAAAGCCAATTGAAGAACAGGAAGTAGAAATTGTTGAAAGAAAGGGTATAGGTCATCCTGACAGTATAAGTGATGGAATTGCTGAATCTGTGAGCAGGGCACTCTGCCATGCTTACCTTGAAAATTTTGATGGAATATTACACCACAACACTGATGAAGTTCAAATTACAGCAGGAGAATCTGATCCACATTTCGGTGGCGGAGAAATAATAAAACCTATTGATATCCTTTTAACAGGTCGAGGAGTCGCAGAATTTGAGGGAAAAAAGATCGGTATTGATAGGATAGCAATCATGGCTGCCAAGAACTATCTGAAAGAAAACATAATAAATTTAGATGTTGAAAGTTCAGCAGTTGTGGAATGTAAGATTGGACATGGATCAGGAGACCTTGTCGATGTTTTCGGCAGAGATGGAATGCCTTCATCAAACGACACTTCATTCGGTGTGGGTTTTGCACCTTTCTCTGAAACAGAGAAAATTGTGATGGAAGTGGAAGAACTTCTAAATTCCAAGGACTTTAAAAAGAAGTATCCACAAGTCGGTGAAGATATCAAGGTCATGGGTCTGCGTGAAAACAACAAAATAACTCTCACAACCGCAGTTGCAATGGTTTCCAAATATGTCGACGGAAGAGACACCTACATAAACGTTAAAGAAGAGTTAAACGATATAATTACTGATCTTGCACAAAATAAAACTGAAAGAGAAGTTGAAACGTTTATTAACACAGGTGACGATGATAACAGCAAAACTGAAAAAGGTTACTACTTGACTGTTACAGGAACCTCTGCAGAGATGGGTGACGATGGATCAGTAGGCAGAGGAAACCGTGCAAACGGACTCATAACACCTAACAGGCCAATGTCCATGGAAGCTACATCCGGGAAGAATCCTATTAACCATGTTGGTAAAATTTACAATTTATTATCAAACAAGATGGCCGATCAGATCACCAGTGAAATTGATGGTATCCAACAGATACACATCATGATTTTAAGCCAAATAGGAAAGCCAATTGACCATCCAAAGGCTGCAAGTGCACAGATCATTGTGGAAGATGGATACTCAATTTCATCAGTACACAAAGATGTTCAAGGAGTAATGGATAACTGGCTTGAAGATATTGGTAAAATCACTGAAATGATGGTTAAAGGGAAAATAAGAACTTTCTAAACCATTATTTTTGTAGAATACGATTTTAAGTTTTTCACTTAAAATCTATTTTCCATAGCCCCATCTTAATTTATTGTTTTCTCAACACGTTTGATGCTGATTAAAGGGCTTGGACTATTTTATGCTTTTTTATCCTTGCATGGATTTGTTTAGGATTCTAATATATTTTTTTGTCAGCCATTCCAAAAATTTTGCATTGCTTGATTTATTAAACTATTTTATATTACAATGCACAAACTTAGATGTAAATCCTAATTATTGAAATTATAAAGGGGAGAATTATAATGCCTATTGAAGAGGCTAAACGCTCATACGAACCAAAAATTATCGAAGAAAATGTGCAGACGTTCTGGGATCAAAGAAAGATCTATGAAAGAACCAAGAAAATGAGGGAGAATAAACCTAAATACTCTTTTCTTGACGGACCACCGTACTGTAGTGGAAAAATACACCTTGGAACTGCTTGGAATAAAATTATCAAAGACACCTACCTCCGTTATAAAAGCATGGAAGGATTCAATATAAGAAGACAAGCAGGTTGGGATACTCATGGCCTTCCAATTGAACACAAAGTCGAAGGACTTCTTGGATTAAAGAGCAAGAAAGAAATCGAAGAAACCATTGGAATTGAAAATTTTGTTAATAAATGTAAGGAATTTGCAATTGAAAACAAAGGTCTCATGACCAAACAGTTTGAAATGTTAGGTGTTTGGATGGATTGGGACAATCCTTACGTGACATTCGACACCAAATACATGGAATCCAGCTGGTGGACACTCAAAAAGGCATATGAAAAGGACCTGCTTATCAAAGACAAAAGGGTCATAACATGGTGCCCTAGATGTGAAACAGCATTAGCAATGGCTGAAATTGATTATGAAGATAAAGAAGACCCATCAATCTACGTTAAGTTTCCATTAATGACACAGGAAAGTTCAGATTACACCATATACATACTTGTCTGGACAACCACCCCCTGGACTCTTCCAGCTAACATGGCAGTCAGTGTACATCCTGACTTTGATTATGCCTACGTTAAGGTAGGTTCTGATGTTTATATAATGGCCGAAGCCTTGGTTGAATCTGTTTTCAACAACTCGGAAAATGATTGTGACTGTGGCTGTGATGATGATACAACGTATGAAATACTAAAGGTGGTTAAGGGCTCAGAACTCGAGGGTTTAACGTACAAACATCCTTTAGTTGATGAAGTACCAGTACAGAAAGGATTTAAGCATACCATTGTTCCTGGTGATCATGTTATGTTAACAGAAGGAACTGGCTGTGTTCACACGGCGCCAGGTCACGGGCCTGACGATTTTGAAATCGGTAAAAAATATGGAATGCCAATTTTCTGTCCAGTTGATGAAGCAGGGCTCTTCATGGAAGATGCGGGTAAGTATCAGGGTGAATTTGTTAAAGATGCTGATCAAGAGATCATTGCAGATTTAGAGAGCCATAACCTTCTACTTAAAGCAACCACCATCAAACACCGGTATGGATTCTGCTGGAGATGTAAAACACCCATCATTTACCTTGCAACCAAACAATGGTTCCTGAAAATTACTGATATAAAGGATAAAATGTTATCAGAACTGGATAAGGTGGAATGGGTTCCTTCATGGGCTGGAGAAAATCGTTTCAGAAACTGGGTAGAAAATGCCAGGGATTGGACAATATCCAGACAGCGTTACTGGGGAATACCAATACCAATCTGGGAATGTGAAGATTGTGGAGAGATCACAGTAGTGGGTTCGATTTCAGAATTGAAGGAAAGGTTGATTGAAGGAAAACTCGATGGCGATTTCATTCACAGACCACATGTCGATGAGATAAGGATAGGCTGCGAATGTGGCGGTAAAATGAAACGAGTCCCTGATGTACTGGATGTGTGGATAGACTCCGGAGTAGCAGGTTGGGCTGCTTTACATTATCCTGAAGAAACAGAACTCTTCGATGAATGGTATCCATACGATTTCATAACAGAGGGCCATGATCAGACAAGAGGATGGTTCTACTCACAGTTGGGTTGTGGAGTGATTACCAACGACAGCACACCGTATAAAAAAGTGCTTATGCATGGATTTACCCTCGATGAAGAAGGTAAGAAAATGAGTAAGTCCCTTGGAAACGTTGTTGAACCTGAGGAAGTAATTGAACTTTACGGTGCTGATGTACTGAGGTTCTACCTTCTCTGGGGAAACAAACCATGGGAAGACCTTAAATTTGTTTGGGACGAACTAAAAAATGTTAATAAAATGTTCAACATCCTTTGGAATGTTTATGTCTTCTCAACCACTTACATGTCCATAGACAACTTCGATCCAACTGCATACACTCCTGAGGATGTTAAATTGAGGGATGAAGATCTTTGGATAACATCACGAGCCAATTCACTTGCAAAGGAAGTTACAGAATCCCTAGATTCACTACATTTCCACAAGGCCACCAGGGCAATAAACCATTTCATTCTAGAAGATCTTAGTAGATGGTACATCAGGTTAATTAGAGGAAGAACATGGATAGAAAAGGATGATCCAGACAAACTTGGAGCATACTATTCCCTTTACTATGCATTGAGACTTTTAATAGTAACAATGTCACCAATTGTACCTCATATCACAGAGGACATCTACCAAAATCTGGTTAGAAGTGTAGAAATGGATGCTCTAGAAAGTATTCATATGGAAGATTGGAGTTACAACGAAGAACTGATAGACGTTGAACTTGAATCTAACATGGAAGTAGTTCGAGAAATAATAGAAGCCTGTGCAAGGGCTCGTGACGCTGCACGTTACAAATTAAGATGGCCAGTCAAAGAAATAGTGATAGTATCCGAAGATAAAAAGGTTTTATCCGCTGCTCAATCCCTTAAAGGAGTAATAATGGAACAGGCCAATACAAAAGATGTTGTTTCCTCAAATAAGTTCGAAAATTTATCCATTAATGCCAGTCCCAACATGAAAACATTGGGCCCCAAACTCAGGCAGGATGTTCCGAAGGTGGCAGCCAAATTAGCCAGTGCAAGTGGATCAGAAATCCTTGAGATACTGGGATCCGATGGTGTTTACAAGGTAGAACTAGATGATAGAACTGTAGAACTATCTGAAGAAGACATTGTGTTCGAAACAGAACTCCCGGATAACATTGCAAGTTCTGATTTTGAAGGAGGTAACGTGTTTGTGAATACTGAATTAACACCAGAAATACTCTCTGAAGCAATGTCAAGGGAACTTATACGAAGAGTTCAGGACATGAGAAAAGATTTGGATCTCGATGTAGAAGCCAACATAGATGTTTATGTTGAATGTGACCCTGAATTCAAAGAACTTATAACAAGTTTCATGGAATTTATTTCCAACGAAGTAA
Source organism: Methanobacterium lacus (assembly GCF_000191585.1). Classification (NCBI taxonomy): domain Archaea; kingdom Methanobacteriati; phylum Methanobacteriota; class Methanobacteria; order Methanobacteriales; family Methanobacteriaceae; genus Methanobacterium; species Methanobacterium lacus. Next base: position 155,578 of record NC_015216.1, on the reverse strand, counting down.
GGGCAGAAAAATTCATATTTGAACAGGCAGAAGGAGATTACAAGAAAGAATGGAAAATTGAAGAGTATGAACTTCAAATAGCCATTAAAACCTTGTGAAACAAAAGTTTTTTCGAAATTTATGAAAAATGTGGACTTCCCAAGATATTATAATTATTGTGAAACAAAGGTTATCATAGAAAAAAATGCATTTCCCGACGTGATAGTATGACTTTAACAGATGATGAACTGGAATATATTAGAGAAGATATTGGAAGAGAACCAAATTCACTTGAGTATGGTATGCTTGACATCATGTTCTCCGAGCACTGCTCATACAAAAGCAGCCGCCCAACACTAAGGCTCTTCCCTACAGAGGGAGAAAATGTTATAATGGGTCCAGGAGACGATGCAGGCATAGTAGATCTTACTGATGAACTTGCACTGGTAATAGGAATGGAAAGTCACAACCATCCATCGGCCATAGAACCTTATGGAGGTGCGGGTACAGGTATTGGAGGAATTATTAGGGATATTATTTCCATGGGAGCTCGACCAGTAGCACTTCTGGATTCACTGCGGTTTGGTTACCTTGAAGACCAAAGATCACGTTACTTATTTGAATACGTTGTTAAGGGAATATCAGACTATGGTAACAGGGTTGGAATACCCACGGTTGGAGGTGAAGTTGAATTTGATGATAACTTCAAGGCCAATCCGCTCGTAAATGTAGTATGCGTGGGATTAGTAAGAAAAGATTCAATAATGAAGGGCATAGCCCCAAATGTTGGAGATGTTTTTGTACTCATGGGCGGAAGAACAGGTCGTGATGGAATACACGGCGTAACATTCGCATCTGAAGAACTGACAACCACTTCTGAGTTAGAAAGCCGCCCAGCTGTCCAGGTGGGTGATCCATTCACCAAGAAAAAGGTCATGGAAGCCACATTCGAAGCACTGGAAAAAGTAGATATCCAGGGACTCAAGGATCTTGGAGGGGGCGGATTAACCTGCTGTCTTTCCGAACTTGCAGCCAAGTGTGGAAATGGTGCAAAGGTTGAACTAACAAAAATTCCATTAAGAGAAGAAGGTATGACTCCCTACGAAATAATGTTATCCGAATCTCAAGAAAGAATGGTCTTTGTTGTTCACCCCGAAGATGTGGATGATTTACTGAACATCTTCAAAAAACATGAGCTACCAGCCGCAGTTGTGGGAGAAGTAATCGAAAATGACCAGTTCATAACAACCCTGGAAGGTGAAGTTGTTGCAGATGTTCCAGCAGAACTACTGGCAGATCCACCACTAATAAACAGGGAAATGAAACCACCAGCTGAAGACACAGAATACCTAGAATTCCAACGTATAGATCCTAAAGAAGCTCTTTTAAAGCTTCTATCGTCTGAAAATATTGCAAGTAAAGAATGGGTTTACAGGCAATACGATCACGAAGTGCAGATAGGTACAGTTGTCAAGCCCGGGGACGATGCTGCAGTGATAAGAGTGGATAATGAAACAGCTTTCACCATAACATCAGATTGTAACAGTATTCACACCAAACTGGATGCTTATCAGGGAGGTGCAGGATCAGTTGCCGAGGCAATTCGAAATGTTATTTCCATGGGATCCGATCCCATCTGCATAGCAGACTGTCTAAACTTTGGAAATCCAGAAAAACCAGAGGTACTTTGGCAGTTCAATCAATGTGTTAAAGGAATGTCAGATGTTGCAAGACAATTTAATACCCCAGTAATCAGTGGAAACGTAAGTTTTTACAATGAAACTGAAGGTATAACTGTTAATCCATCCCCTGTTGTTGGCGTAGCTGGAAAAATGAATATTAAAGACATTAGAACTTCTGATTTCAAAAATGAAGGAGATGCCATCATTATCGTGGGGAAAACCAGGAATGAACTCGATGGTTCAGAGTACTGCAGATCTTTGTACGGTTTAGTACAGGGAAAACCTCCAGAAGTACACATCGAAGAGGAATATACATCAGGCAGGTCTGTACTTGAACTCATTGGGCAAGATGCTGATAATGAAATTACAGCAGTTCATGACTGCAGTTCAGGAGGTATTGGAATTGCTATCTCAGAAATGGCAATATCTGGAGAATTAGGTGCAATTATAGATCTGAGTGCCATTCCATCTGAAGGTGATCTTGACACAACCGCTGCTCTGTTCTCAGAATCACATGGCCGGTACATTTTAACTGTTAAGGGCGATGCGGTTGAGGATATTCTAAATAAAATTAATGCACCATGTGCAGTTATTGGAAAGGTTGCTGGTAAGACCCTTGAAATTAGTGATTCCTTTGAAGTGGAGGTTATGGAATTGGAAGGAGCTTACAAAGGAATCATAGAGAAATTCATGGCATGATGTTATGGACAAAGAACTGGTAAGACAATTAATTCATGCATCAGGAGTTTTTGTCCTGATACTAGGATTATTTCTTAGAATTGATATCCTGATACTCCTATGTGTTATAATGGTTGTATCAGTTGAAATCATGTTTGTACTGGATAAGTACATGCACATTCCAGTTTTTTCCAATATTATGTCCACATGTAAAAGATCTGAAGATGAAAGGGGATTTCTTTATTTTTTTATTGGCATTATTGCAACCCTCGTAATTTTCAGTTTCAATTTAACCATTGCCTACTCCGCCATATTACTACTTCTAATTGGAGATTCCCTGTCCACGATTATTGGAAAAAGATTTGGAAACCATAAACTTCCATTCAATCAATCAAAAAGCTTTGAAGGGTCTCTGGCTTTTTTTGGTGCGGGTTTGATTTGCTGTCTGATCTTTTTACAGCCAATCCCTGCAGTTATAGGTGCTCTCGCAGGTACTTTAACGGAAGCTTACAGTCCCATTGATGATAACATACCCATACCACTTATTTCTGCCATGATCATGACTATTGTGATCTACCTGCCCTAGGATGTAAAGGAGCTATTAATTTCTTTCAAACCATTAAATTCATAGTCTAATGGCCCGTTCATGTCGAAAGTAGCGTATGGTGAGCATGAAAATTAGAATTGAAATTAGCACCGTTGGTAACGAATATATTAACATTTCCAAACTGATGTTTGGGGTGGAAGCCATTTTTACTATCAGAACTGTTGGGATAAAATTTAGTATTGCTGAAAAGTAGGTTGTTTTTATAAATAGGGGCATGAACAGTACAAAGGTTGCAAAAACTAGTACAATGGTTATTGCAGAGTTAGCTTCCTTCGTACTATCTACAAACATTGAAAGAAGAGTTCCGATTCCTATAAATGCCAATCCAACAAAAAAGAGTATTAACAGTATAGGTACTGAGTTATATATTGGAACCTTCAAAAGATCTAATAGTAATATCCATATCATACTTTGAATCATTGAAAAAGACAGTATAGGTATTATTTTTCCCAACATAACCTGTGAACTAGATACAGGAGTCATCAACAATACTTCAAATGTTTTTCTTTCTCTTTCTCCCACAACACTATCTGTTACGATGTTACTGGCTAAAAAGAACGGCAACAACAATATGAATGGTACAATAAATCCATACATTATCTCAACAAAGAAAGGACTGTTAAGGGCTAATTTTGACTGTTTATCCATATTATAAACAATTACCTGAAGATTCACAGGGGACAAAATTTGCTGAATTTGGCTAGAATTGACGCCTGAAGATTTGAGTTTTTCTTCTATACTGTACTGATTCACAGCTGCAGATATCTTACTCGAAACAATTGGATAGAATATGTTGGAATTATCTGAATCTACTGAAATATTAAGGGAATTATTGGGATCAACCTTCACAACAGCTATAATACCCGTTCCCAAGGCATTTTGTGCAACAGTGACATTATTATAATAGGTTATATTCAATTTTTGGTCAATTAAAGCTGTATCAAGAGGTGTTCCCTTTACAGTTTCAGGGACAGCTACCTTGAGTACAGATGTTGCACCGTACTCATCAAGTAAAGCCGGATCAGAAGCAACAGAACTTGCTAAGGCGAGTCCAAAGGCACCTAACAATATAAATACTTGTACCAACACCACCAAAAGGTATATCTTGTTTCGAAGTATGTCATTTCCTTCCTTTACTGTCAGGGCCTTCAGTTTATTCATTTCTTCCTTCATGATCCATCACATTCTACTTTTTTATTGCCTGAAGAACTTCAAAGTTAAGAATTCAAATAAGATCCTAAATATACCGGGTCTTGGACCGAATGTAATATCATCCCTTGAAAACATTTTGATTGCTATCCAGTAAGATACCAAACTAACCAGGGCAATAAACCCCAAACACAACAAATAATCAGGTAATGGAATGAAATCGCCTGAAAATAGTCTCATAACAATTGTCATTGGAGAAATATTGGCCATAAAAGATTTTCTTGAGATGTAAACCAGCACCGGGATTATCAGAAATCCCACAACAACCAAGTACACCAAACTCAGACCGATACCTGCTTCCTTGTAATTTTTTGAATAGGCCGCCACCACAGAGGTTACACCTATTATGGGTATTGAAGTTAAGAATACAAATAAAAAAACTGCTAAAGGGTTGAATATTTTGAATCCAAAAATTATCAGAACAACTAGCCATATCAAAACCTGTAATGATATTGTCAGTGCCACTGCAAGACCCTTCCCAACTATTATATCTGATTGGGATAATGGCATTGCAACCAATATTTCACCTGTTTTTCTCTCCTTTTCCCCCACAATACTATCAATTATTATATTTCCAAATAGTAACAGCGGTAAAAACAACAAAATTGTAAGCATGACCTTTTTTATTATCTGCAGGGGTAGGGATTCACCCGTTGTTTCTTGTGTAAAATTTGCTGTTTGGTTCTGGCTGTTGGCAGACATGGTGAGTGAAGAGGAGTAAGACTGTGCTATTGTTTTTGCGGTGTTGTTGGCTTCATCTGTAACCACGCTCATTTTAGGATCTGCAGCATCAACGTAAACCAACATGTTTACTGTATCCCCCGCTTTAATTATGGAATCAGCATTGCCTGGAACATAAAGAAATCCAGTTGTTAAGCCGTTTTTCGTCCTTAATATTGAGGTATTGTACGATGTTACATTGTTTACACTGATAATTTCAGGGTTAACATACTTGGATATTAGGCCACTTTGGTCCTGCACATCCATGTTGGCAAATCCATTGAGTGAAGGAGTTATTGAAATTCCTTTTTCAGACTCTATATTAGCCACAAATGAATTGAATACAACTATCATCAACAGGAGTACAGAAAGCTGTAAAACAAATATCATCATGAACTTTCTGCTCTTAAGGGTGTTCTTTAACTCCCACTTGGTGATGGTGGTGAACTTCATTTTTTTTTTAATCCCCATATTTATTTGACTGAATGAATGAAAACATCGTTTAATGTTGGTTCCTGAGTGTTCACTGACACAACATGACTCCCGAAGACATCAACAATGGCCGCTATTTCATTTCTGTGTTTCAGTGTTATTGAGAATATTCCATCGGCAAATTTAACAGTTCCAACTGATTCAAACTGCGTAATCTGGTCTTTAATGGTGGTAGGCTCCCTTTTTGAATCTGTTTTTACAGTTAAAATAACATCCCCATGAATTTTAGATTTAAGATAATCTGGAGTTCCCACATCCCCTACTCTGCCTTTGTTTAAAATTGCAACCCGATCGCAGAGTAGATCCGCCTCTTCCATATAATGTGTGCAGAGTATTATGGTTTTTTTGCCCTTAAGCTGCCTTATGAAATTTCTGATTGATGCTGCTGTTGCTGGATCGAGTCCCATTGTAGGTTCATCAAAAATTATGATTTCAGGATCATGTATCAAAGCTCTTGCAACGCTAATTCGCTGCCTTAAACCCTTGGAAAAAGTGTTTATCCTATCTTCACTACGATGGGTCATTCCAACCAGTTCCAGAAGCTCTTCTATCCTAGGTTCTATTTGATTTTTAGGTACTCCGTAAAGCTCTGCAAAGTATCTTAACAGATCCCTGGCCTTGAAACGTTCGTACAAATTAGGTTCTTCAGGGAGGTAACCTATCTTGGATTTGATTGTGATTGGATCGTCATGAATACTAGAACCATCAACAACGATATCTCCAGAATCTGGTTTGAGAACACAACACGTCAACCGTATGGTTGTTGTTTTTCCCGCCCCATTCGGCCCAATTATTCCCAAAAGTTCCCCACGATAAATATCTAGATTCAAATTATCAAGAGCTTTAATGTTTCCAAATGACTTGTTAACTGATTCTATTTTTATCATCACATCTTCTGAAGCCATTAAAAATCCTTACCCCCACACTCTTTTATTTATGTATTAAATTGAACCATCGAATATTAGTATTTGTTCAAGTATGTTTGAATATCTTGTAAAAATTTTAATTTTGCGGATCAAAGGAAAAATGGAAGGCTTCTGAAAATGATTCCCAATCCTATTATGATAAGTACCACTGGAAAAATTAGGTGACCATAAATTTTTAATTTCTCCCCAACTATCCTATTGTTGACCATTTTATAGGCTAAGACACACCAAACCCCCACCATGACCATGAAGGTTAATAGTGTGATACTAAGCTCAAAATTATCCAGTGTTATGAATAATGGGATGTAGACTGCCAAGTTATCTCCACCATTTGCAACTGTGGTCATGGCCACAGTTAGGATGGTATTACCGCCCTTAAGAGCATCACCTATTTGTGTTCCTGTTGGGCCAAAGTTTTTCTCCAACATCACATCTGTAAAAATATTTTTTCTAAAATTCCAAAAATATTTAATTCCTATGAAAATTGGGAACAAACCCAAAACCGCCAAATAATGCATTGATAAAACAAATTTAAATTGGTAACATGCCAAACTGATGCACAATAATATCAAAAATCCTAAATACTGCCCAAATATCAGTTTAATTCTATCCTCTGACATTGCAAAAAAGGACATTAAAATAAATATATCGTCCAGATTGGTTGCTATGAAAACACCAACTGCAATCAAGACAACGACCATGATTTCCATTAAATCTTTGATAGTAACTTATCATTTATATTTATTATCAGATGGTGAAAGAGTTTAGATAGTACCCTAATACATTAGAGTGTTGTAAACTAAAGACAACAGTATTAATGTCAATAATCGCGCAGTTACGAGTTTGAAATATTTTTACGGCATTTCATATACAAGTATAAATATGTATGTTTAATTTAGAAGTGCTAGAAGGTTTAGAGTACTGATACTGCATCTAGCTGAGTGCGAATTCCATTATTATTAAACTCTACTTTCTTAATAATATGAGTTTCATACCCTTTTGAAGATAGCAGTACACATAAAGCATGATGATTTGTGATATTATTCAGATGCCACAATTTAAATTAAATTATGCCCAGACCATATTGATATAAAACTGTTTTCATGCCAAATTATTTAGCCTTGCTTTGATTATTTTATGACTTGTATTTACTGGAGAATGTTGTGTCCTAGGATCAATTTATTAGATGGTACAACTAAAAGAATTTCAATTAATCGAGAGAAATAATATGTTTCTAACAAACCTTATGCCGGTCCAAGAGGCCCATGATATAATCAAAAGTACGTTGAAAACTGTAGGAACAGAAAACATAGTGCTTGAAGATGCTCACATGAGAGTGTTGGCAGAAGATATAAGATCAAATCTTAATTCACCACCCTTTGAAAGATCTGCCATGGATGGCTACGCTATTAAAGCAGAAGACACCTTTGGATTTTCAGAGGCTAATCCGGCTAAGTTTAAGATAATTGATACCATAGGCGCAGGACAGCTTTCAAACAAAATTGTTAAAACTGGCCAAGCAGTCAAAATTTCAACAGGCGCACCCATTCCAGAAGGTGCTAATGCCGTGGTTATGGAAGAGTACACCAACTCTGATTCCGAACTCTTAGAAGTTGAAACAAGTGTGACTCCCCGGGAGAATGTTTCCCCAATGGGGGAAGATTTCAAGAAAGATGATCTGGTGCTCAGAAGTGGCAGACTGTTAAAACCACAAGACCTGGCAATTATAGCATCTTCAGGGTTTAACACCGTGGAAGTTTACAAAAAACCTAAGGTTGGTATCATTACCACCGGAACAGAGTTAGTAATGCCCAAACCCCTATTGAAAGGGGCAGAAGTCATAAATTCTAATCATTATACATTTAAAGCTGTTGTAGAAGCTTCCCTTGCAGTTCCAAGTTTAGTGCACTGCATAGACAGTGAAAAAATTGTCAAGGATCAGTTTGAATCCATGTTAGACAGCCATGATGTTTTGATCACAACTGGAGGAACAGCCATTAGTAAGGGCGATGTAGTGGTAGACGTGACAGAAAAACTGGGAGAAGTCTTGATTCATGGAGTCGCACTTAGACCTGGAAAACCATTTGGTTTTGGAACTGTAGATGACAAACCAGTTTTCATGTTATCAGGTTATCCCGTAGCTGCAATGGTCCAATCAGATGTATTTCTAAGAAACAGCTTGTATCAGATGCAGGGAATTGAATACCAACCCCAATACGTGATAAAAACTACTTCAAAAAAAATTGCTTCAAACTTGGGAAGAACAGATTATATAAGGGCAAAAACAGATGGATCAATGGTGAGACCACTCAAAATAAAAGGATCTGGAATCATCAGATCCATGGTGGAATCTGACTCTTACATATTAATCGAAGAAAACCTCGAAGGAATCAACGAGGGAACAAAATGTAACGTTATTTTATACGATTCATTGACAGTATGATATTAAATTAAAAAATTAAATTTAAAATTTTGATAAATATCAAGTTAAGGTGATTTTTTGAACGCTTTATGGTATTACGCTATAGGTTTTCTTATCATATGGATACTGGCTTTCGCCTTCAAGGACAAGCTAAAAATTGACATAAGCGGCCCTATCTTAATGAGAAGAACTAAAAGATTAAGGAATTTTATAGATTCAACAGCACAGAGAAGTCCAAGATTCTGGCGAGGAGTCATGAGCCTTGGTATACCCGTGGCATTTTTCTTCATGGTACTCATGGTTGTCGTGCTTCTAATATCACTACAATCACTTTTATCAAGCCCACAAATAGGAATAATCCTTCCAGGCGTAGATATTCCAGGATCCCAAATATACGTACCATTTGGAGTTGGAATCATAGCACTCATGACAGTTATGGTTGTACATGAATTTGGTCATGGGATACTTGCAAGGGTCGAAGGAGTTAGGATAAAATCTATTGGTGTTTTGTTATTGGCTGTGCTTCCCGGTGCATTTGTTGAACCTGATGAGGAGGATATAGAAAAGTCTAAGAGAATTTCCAAATTAAGGATATACGCTGCAGGTTCAGTTTTCAACCTTGGATTGGCTCTTGTTTCACTTATTTTATTCCTTTTAATCAGTGTGACCATGCTTGGAAGTATTTTTATGGGAATTCCTGGCATTTCAGTTCCAGGAACAACTATAAAAACTCCGAACATTGGCTACAACATCAGCGGACCCATATATCCAACATTCCATGAACAGGGAATGCAGATAAGTAGTGTGGTTCCAGGCAGTCCTGCAGATGGAATTTTAAAGGAGGGAATGGTTATCCAATCCATCAATGGTATTCCAACTACAAATACCACAGACTACGTTAACCTACAGCCATCTATCCAGAAGGGAGAAACCCTGACCATACAAACGGATCAGGGCACTGAAAAGGTAACTACTGGAACAAATCCAAACAATGCAACCAAGGGTTACATAGGAGTAAGAAGCCAGTCCAACCTCGTAGTCAATCAAGATGTGGCAAGTAAATATGGGACTATACTTCCATGGTTCTTCTACGATTTAAGTAATCTCCTTTACTGGATCTTCCTATTGAATTTCGCTGTGGGAACATTCAACCTGCTCCCTCTGAAACCACTAGATGGGGGATTGATGCTTGAAGAGTTACTTAGGTACAGGCTTTCTGAAAACATCGTGCAGAAGATAATAAACCCATTGTCATACTTCCTCATCATTGTGATTGTTGTGAGCATTGTATACAGTCTGGGCAGAGGATTATTCCTCCTCTTGTAAATTTCTTTTTTTTTATTTTTCTTTTTTTAGAACGAAAAAATTTGATCCTGATTCTCCATTATATCCACAACAATTGTATCGTAGGTTTTAAAGGGTATGATATCCTCAATCAGTGTTTCTTTTCCAATACCGCGAGCTTCAAAATCATCCTCACAACTGTAGATTTTGAGGGATGGTGAGTTTTTAAGCAATTCCAACAAATGTTCAGAAGCCCCATAATTCTTTCTAAAGTTGTAAACTCCATTTCCCACCAGGTAAATTGTTAAATCGTGAGATTTATACATCTCAATAAATTTAAGAAATGTGTTGTAACCTTCTTCAGAAGGTGTTTTAGTTAGTAAAAAGCCCAAATGCATATAATCTAATCCCTCCAACCCAGCATGAGCATTATTTCTCGACCTAATAACTCATTTAAGCAGGATACATCTCCATCTTCATTGAGTGGTTGGCATTGATTGAGATTTATGTCTCCTGCCAGAAGCTTGATTGAAAATGCCATGCAAGTGGCTTCACCACATCTTTCACAGTCAGTTTTAGGTAAGCAGTTGTATATTGCTAGCGGACCAATTCCTGAAAGTTTTTCATTCACTTTTGAATAGTCTGTGGGATTATAACTGTTCAATTCAAGGTATGCTTCATTAATTTGGCCCATAATATCTCTTACAACGGATATTGCGTCTAATTCATCTACAGTTTTGTTCATACTAATTTTTCCAGATGGATATAGGGTAACAAGTCGGTCTGCAATGTTTAAAGTCAGAATTTTCTTTTCTTTAATATAATTGACCTTTCCGGGAGGATATTTATTTGCTAGAGCCGGTATTACAGATTCTAGTTTGGAATCCAGTTGAAGTAAACTCCTTATCATATTTTCAGCCACAATACATGGTCTTATCTCTTCAATACTAACCCTTTTAACGAGCTCTCCTTCAGGAAATATATCATGTGTAGATCCATCATGTTCCATGTTATTCCCCCTCAATGCAGACATTCACATTACAATCTCATAAATGCCCTATTTTTTGTTTTGCTGAGTAAAATTTGACTGAGTTGAATGTCGTCAATTATCTCTGCTGCCTCAACTAACTCCCCCTCTTCAATTGATCTTCTTTCAAGTGAGGAGGAATGTACAAAAATTTTACTTTCTGGAAATATTAGGTAGGATAATTCCCCAACATTTGGATAATCCACAGTTCCCCCAGGTTTCTGACCTTTAATTGCAGCGTAAACCCCATCTCCAATTAATAGAACATCTGCTTCCATTCCCCTATTTAAACAGGCTATAGACACGTAAAATGCACTGAAAGTATCTTCATATCCGTAGGGAGCTTTATCCACCACAATTAAAATGGATTCCATTTTAACCACTGAGAGTTATGACTTTATCACTTTTTTTAATCCATTCTGGAATATCGTAAACACTAGTAATTGAAACTCCACTTAAATATGCACTTTTATCACATGCATGACCCCTTGCTGTGGCACATCTTATACATGCCCTCACATCGACACCCCTTTTCAATTAATATCTTCAGTCTATGTACAACATTTGGAAATGAATGAGGGTTCTGATTTTTCTTAGGAATATGTGTAGCATCCATATACAAAAATAAATTTACATTATATTGGTTATTCAATGCACTTTCCACTATATTATGCGCTATTTCAATGTATTGTGACCTGTATGGACCTTCAGTAATGATAATTGTAAGGGTCTTTGTTTCCTGTTTTGGAGTAAAAGACATGTATATAATTTATGTTGATTGTAGAAAATAAATTTTGATGTGGGAGTTTATAAAAAAATTAGTATGAAATTCAGGAATTTCTTTCTTTGTCTATAGCTTCCTGAAATGCTTGACTGTGAAAATTTGATGCCAAACCTTTTTTACATTCATCAACAAAAAGCCGTAGTTTTGGTGCTCTGCATGGGAAAAGTTGAACTTTTAGGCCTGCTCTTGTTGGTAAATTGTTAACATCTTCCCCCACCATCTCCCTAGAAACGTAATGTGTGGATCCACATGGTGCAGCTCGTATAACATCCACATTTACGACCTTGTTACCTTCCAATTTAATTTCTACAATGGGTCTTCCGAATTTAGATACAAATTCGTCGTAAACAGGGTCTCCATTTTCTTCGAGTTCGCACATGGTATCGGGGCAAGTAACATTTCCATAATCTTCCAACTGATTTTTCAAACCCTCACCCCTCCAGGCTGCAACGATGATCCATCCCACATCTTCATGTACCTGTTCAACCATCTCCAAAACAAGGTCGGGATGTAAAATATAGCTTATAACTAAATCTGCGGATCTTAGTTCGTTTAAGCTGTCTTCAGGTACTTCCACATCATCCATGAACATGGAATCAGGCTGTTCCAATTCGATAAATACAGTTTCAAAATCTTCACAGATGGTATCGTATGTTCTATCACCGTATGGACCGTCTGTCACTATGACAACTTTGATCATTATCCTTTACACTCCTGGGTTTCATCAACGAAAAACATGCAGATTTAAATCTGACTATGTGATAATTTTTTTTGTTTTAAAATAAACATCTTGTGTTAAGATCTAACAATTTTTTTAATATCTGTAATACTATATTTGGCTTATAAAATTGGCATTACTATTTATAAAATAAAAACAACAATTTAACTGCTTAATCAAAATATGAGTAGATCATGAAATAGTTTATAAGAGTTATAAAGGCGGATTCTACATGGAAAATATTTACGAACGCTCCCTTGCAGGTGAAATTACAAAAACGGATGCAATAAACCTTATCAATAGCAACCCCCACGAATTATTTGATGTTGCTGATAGATTGCGTAGCGAGATTGTTGGAGATGAAATTACCTTCGTTGCAAACAAAGCCATTGACATAACAGACCATTGTATGATTGAATGTGCATTTTGTTCATTTAGAGATCATATTGGATATGAAATGACTACAGAGGAGATACTGGAAAGTATCAGAGAAGGTCAAGAAATGGGATCTACAGAAATATGTTTATTCGGAGGCATCATGCCCCATATGACTGTAGATTATTACAGTGACCTGATAAAGGCAATCAAATCAGAATTTGATATTTACTTGCATGCCCTTTCTCCTGTGGAAATATTTCAAACTGCTAAGTTATCCGGTATAAGTACCAAAGAAACTCTAAAAACTCTTAAAGCTGCAGGCATGGACACCATGACTGGAGCATCTGCAGAAATACTTGTAGACTCTGTAAGGGAAAAAATTTGTCCAAACAAGGTGAACACATCACAGTGGCTGGATATTATAAGGGAAGCTCATGAACTGGGAATACCCACTACATCGACAATTATGTATGGAAGTATTGAAACTTGGGAAGATCGTATTGACCACATGATGCTTTTAAGAGATTTACAGCGTGAAACTGGAGGTTTTACAGAGTTTGTTCCCCTAACCTTCCTGAACGAAAACAACCAGTTGGGTCGTGTTTCACAGGGTGCCAGTGGAATGGATGATCTCAAACTACACGCCCTTGCAAGAATAATTTTCGGAAGAGATATTCCAAACATTCAGGTTTCATGGGTGAAACTTGGAGTAAGAACCTCTCAAATTGCCCTGTGCTGTGGTGCAAACGATCTTGGAGGAACCATGATCGAAGACAAAATATCCATTGCTGCGGGAGCATCCTATGGAGAGTACTTACCAAAAGAACAGATGATAGAGATCATCGAAGCCCTGGGACGTGTTCCAAGGGAACGGACCACCATTTATGGTAAGGTCTAGGGCTATTTTTTTTATAAATCCTTTAATTCTACCTCTCAATTTTTTTTATTAATCTACACACACTATCCCACTGATTCAGTCATAGGTATAACGATCCACACAACAAAATTTAGATTCCATGATCAAGTGTATAAGAATAAAACAATAAAATTTAGTTGAGGTAAAGAAATTTTATATGAACCTATTATGAATTGGGAAAATTTTTAACCCAACAACCCAGCGAGAAAAAAAATATGAGAGTAGTTGTAATTGGAAGTGGAGCCGGTGGACTTACCGTTGCTTCAAACTTGAGAAAATATTCAAAAGAAGTCGAAATTACCGTGTTTACTATGGAGGATAAAGTGGCATATTCACCATGTGCAATACCTTACGTTATCGGAGGAGATATTGATTCTTTCGAAGAAATTGTGATGCACACACCAGAGTACTATGGAAAACACGGCATTAATATTGTTACAGAATCTGAAGTTTTAGAAGTTGCATCTTCCCAGAATTTGATTAAATATCGACTTATAAATGGGGATGAATCTGCACCAGAGTTAATAACCCTGAAATATGATTATCTTGTGATTGCAACTGGAGGATACCCATTCATACCGCCTGTGGAAGGAAATGACCTTGAAGGAGTATTTAAGGTCCGTACTATTGAAGACGGTGCAAAAATTAAAGAATGGTCTAAAACCAGTAGTAAAGCTGTTATTGTTGGTGCAGGAGCCATTGGATTGGAGTTAGGATATGGGCTCAAACAGATTGGTATAGAAGTGAGTGTAACAGAAATGCTTCCACAAGTCCTGCCAAGGTCACTGGATCCTGACATGGCACTCAAAGTACAAGAGTACCTCGAAGGCCAAGGGGTCCGTATCATACTCAACAATGCACTTACAAAGATCGTTGGTGTAGATGTTGCAGAAGAAGCTGTTGTGGGAGATATCAAAATGGATGCTGATCTAGTTATCTTGTCCACAGGTGTCAGACCATCGATTGAACTGGCAAAACAGGCAGGCTGTAACATAGGTGACATGGGCGTAGTTGTTAACGAAAGAATGGAAACTTCTGTTTCTAACATCTATGCTGTTGGGGACTGTGTAGAAGTACATGATGGAATAACAGGACAAAAAACACTTTCACCATTCGGAACAACTGCTGTTCGTCAAGGAAAAGTTGCAGCTAAAAATTTAGCTGGAAAAGATGCAGTTTTTAGACCAGTGTTGAATTCTGTGGTTTCAAAAATAGGTGAACTCGAAGTGGGTGCAGTTGGTTTGACAGAAGAATCTGCAAAGATGAATGGAATTGAAGTTGTTGTTGGTAAAAGCCAAGCCCTCACAAGGGCCAGATATTATCCCGGTTGTAAACCAATAGACACTAAACTCATCTGTGGATTGGACGGAACCATACTGGGTTGTCAAATCATTGCCAAGGAAACAGTTGCAGAAAGGGTGGATACCATGGCCATGGCAATTGCAAAACAAGTTAAGTGTAATGAAATAACTGAAATGGAATTTTCCTATGCTCCCCCAGTTTCAATGGTTGTTGATCCTGCGGTTATGGCTGCAGAAGATGCACTCAAGAAATTGAGTTCATAAAATTTATTTATTTTTTTTTAATATTAGCTAAAACAAAAAAATGGAGGATTAGAAGTATCTTTCTAGGATACCCTTCAACATACGTGCATGTCTTGCTTCATCCCTTGAGCTTTCATCGAAGAAATCGTGGGCAGGATCAATGTCTTCAACCTTGGCCTTTTTAGCAGCAGCTTTTTTCTCATTGTTAGCCATAGTTTCGCCTTTAAGCATCATTTCAAGATTTTCTTTGAGCGAAGAGGAAATGACACCGTTCAGTTCCGCAAATACTGCGGCATGAGCTGCTTCTTCAAATGCTATGGTTTTCAATACTTCTGCCACTTCTGGTAAACCATCCCTCTGGGCTAATCTGGCCATTGCAAGGTACATTCCTACTTCTGCACATTCACCTTCAAAGTTCGCTTTAACGTCCTTTTCTAATTCTGTGTCTTTACAAATTCCTATTTCATGTTCGTTTATGAGTTCCATTATTTATTCCTCCAATAAAAAATTTATTTTGCAAGCTCTTTACCTATTTCAAAGCAACGTTCTAGCTCATCTTCAGTAGGCAAGTAGTATATTTCAAATTCGTCTTTAACATCAAATCCACAGTTTTCAAGGTCATCTTTCAGTATTTTAGGAGCTCCACCCTTACCTCCCATTGAACCGAATGTGGCTGCTTTCCTCTTTAGTCCTGTTCTATCAAATTTAAGGCCTCTAAGGTAGTAAACAATGTCCCCCACACTTGGGAATGGTTCATCGTAGATGGTTGGAATACCGAATGCTACTGCTTTACTGTCAAGAATATCCTTTACAATTTCACTTCTTTCATCTTCATGCAGGTAGTATATTTTTACGTCGGCTCCTTGACTGATTGCTCCTTCAGCAACTGCATGTGCCATTTTCTGGGTAGATCCATGCATAGTATCGTAGACAATTGTAACCTTGTTTTCTACATTACCTGTTGCCCATTCACTGTAAGCACCTATGACTTTCATTGGATCTGTCCATATTTGTCCATGTGCAGGGGCTATCATTGTTATCTTTTCTAAAAGTCCAAGTTCAGTTACCTCTTCAAATTTCTTCAGTACCAGTTTTGATAGTGGTGTTATGAGGTTGGCGTAGAATTTTTTGGTAGCATCCATGAGTACGTATTCTGGTATTTCATTATCGTACCTCTGTGGTAAGCAAATATGTTGTCCAAATGCATCGTTTGAAAATAGTATTCCTTCTTCAGCAAGCAGTGTAAACATGCTGTCTGGCCAGTGTAACAGTGGTGCCTCTAAGAATGCTAGAGTGGCCCCTCCAAGATCCAGTGCATCTCCAGTTTTTACTGTGATGAAATTTGCTTCTTTAAGGGAGGGGTAGTGGTTTATTAATCCTTCAACTGCAACTTCTGTACAGTATATTGGAGCTTCAGGGAATTTGTGATGGATTTCTGTCAGTGCTCCACTGTGATCCTTCTCAACATGGTTCTGTACAATCACATCGATCTTGAAGTCACGACCCTCTTTTTTAAAGGCGTCTTCGATCCTGCCCCACATCTGGTAAGATTTTCCATGGTAGGTGTTATCAATCAAGGCAACCTTTTCCTTACCAAATACCAAGTAAGCATTGTAGGTTGTTCCGTTCAAGGTGTATCCATGATAAGTCCTTAAATCCCAGTCTAAAAAGCCTACCCAATACACTCCTTCCTTCATTTTTACTGCTTCAGATTTCATTTTTTTAAAGCCTCCAAGTTATTTTCTTATTTGGTTCGTGTTAGCACGAACCTTATCCTGTATGGTCTTATGCGAACAAGTACTATATAAATTTTACGTTCGTGTCGATACGAACCATTATATAGTTGTTTCAACAAGAAATTAGTAGTGAATAAATGATGACAAACCAAGATGCAGGCACACTGAACCAGATAAAAATTTTTGGAACAAAAAATGGGTTAAATATTGTCAACAGTTCCATAAAGTCCAAAATTCTGGAAATATTAGAAGAAAATGAGAGAAGTGGTGCTGAAATTGTGAAATTAACAGGAAAATCAAAGGCAACAATATCTGCCCACCTTAACGACCTGGTTGGAATGGGAATTATAGAATCTAAACCCAACCCAAAGGATGGAAGAAGTAAAATATTCTTCATCAAGTCGAGTTATCTCGGCGATCTTACAAGAAAAAATGATTTCAATAAAGAGCTGGATGATTACATCACAGAGGGAGTTGTAAATTCTGAGGATCCCTTTGCATTTTTCAGGTTTGTTTTTAGAACCTTCAGGGTAGCTTTAATAGAAGAAGGAGTTAATATAGATCCAATTTTACACAACGCCGGAATTAAAGTCGGTGAAACCTTTTACAGTAAACTTAAAGACTCCCAAACAGATAGATTCATAGAGAATATTGCAGATTTCTGGCAGAAAAATAAACTTGGAAAAATTAAGACAGAAACTCTTGAACCATTAACCTTGAAGGCTTACGATTGCTTTGAATGCGAAGATTTACCTAAGATAGGAAGATCAGCTTGTGCATTTGATTCTGGAATTCTTGAAGCCATATTTTCTGCACATTTCGGTCGCAAGGTAGATGTTGATGAAATAAAATGTTTTGCAAAGGGAGATGATTACTGCTCCTTCGTTGTCAAATAAAGTTTGATCAATCTTTTTTATCAGGGCTAAACTTGACTAATGTGGTTGTTAAGTATTTTTTATCCTTTGAAAAGCCCTTAAATATATTTTCATCCGGCATGGTACAGTTCTGTACCGAAAAGATTGTTTTTTCCCTTTCATCAGCTTCGATAATCCTTTCAAGATCTTCTGAATGCCTTGAAGTCTTCATAATAACGAAGGTGTCAGCATGGGGCAATATTTTTTCTAACCTGTCATCAACTTTAGGCACAACAACAAGAATTTCATCCTTCTCAACCAAAGATATTCCCGATGCAGCTGCACATCCCGTGAACGAAGTTATTCCAGGTACTACTTCTATTTCAAATCCTAACTTCGAAATTCTATCTGCTACGTAGGCAAAGGTACTGAATATGGTTGGATCTCCAAGTGTAATGAATGCCACATTCAGACCTTTTTCAAGCCTTCTTTCGATACGATCTGCAGCATGATCCCAGTAAAGATTTAACTCTGATTTGTCCTCAATCATTGGGAAAAGAGGATCCACTATTTCATACTCATCTTCACGTTCATCTAAAACCGGTTGAATTATTGTAAGTGCGATGCTGGGTTTAGATTCTGCAGATCTCGGAGAACATATGACATCTACAGTTT
Organism: Methanobacterium lacus; assembly: GCF_000191585.1. Lineage (NCBI taxonomy): Archaea > Methanobacteriati > Methanobacteriota > Methanobacteria > Methanobacteriales > Methanobacteriaceae > Methanobacterium > Methanobacterium lacus. The sequence continues at coordinate 136,947 of NC_015216.1, read as the reverse complement.
TTAGTAGTTTACTCGCCTTTATAGTTAATAATTCGGTGTCTCCAGGACCAACACCTATACCGTACAGTTTTCCTTTTTTCATAAACATCCCATCTTATTTATCAGTCCATAGAGAATTCTGGTGTTAATTAATTCATGACAAAAAATATTTCAGAATAAATCTATTTACTAGTCCTTAAATTTAATAGAAGTTTGGTTGGAACCTTTTTTAAAGGTTTGTTTTTTATGTCTTTTTATCATAAGGTTTCCTTTTTATATCATCGCTGATAAATAATAATCTCTATGGAAAGTGGATTCTTCTGTGAAAAGTGTGGAATGATAAAGTCAAGGTGCATCTGTAGTAATAACAGCAAGCCTGGCCCAGTTCTTAAGAAAATATCAAAACAAGCTGTTTCTGATATCAAAAATAGATATCCTGATGTTGATGAAGATATTATAGAAAATTTTCCCTTCTCAGAGCCTAGACGAGGCCAGTTTGAGATAATTTCCAGGATTCAAGAAGCTATTGAAAATGGTTATCGTTACATAATCCTTGAAGCAGGAACTGGTACTGGGAAATCTGCAATTGCAACTACACTAGCAAATATTTACAACCCCGCCTACATACTGACCATGACCAAACAGCTCCAATCACAGTACGCTGGTGAATTTGGCTTTCCAATGGTTAAAGGAAGGGGAAATTTCACCTGCCGAGAATCAGATTTTGATGATAGGTGTGATTCCGGAACTTGTCAAACAGTTCCAAACTCGCATAATTTTGTGTGTGAATTCGGCGTGACTAAATCCCCATTTGAAGAAGGTATGTTCGCATTCAACGATGCTTACGGTGCTCCACTTTATTTCAGATCGAATGATAGGTGTAACTATTGGAATCAGAAGGCCAGAGCTGTAGAAAGTGATATTACACTCATGAATTATGATTATGCACTTTTAGAACTTGCTTATGTTCAGCACTTCGGTAAAAGATCGTTAATGATCCTTGATGAAGCCCACAATATCGAAGACAAGCTCATGCGCAGGATGGAAGTCAACTTATCCAACAAAATGCTCGAAAAAGACATTAAGAAGAGTATTCCTAGAAATATGATGAGTTACCATGATCCTAAGGAGTGGACCTTGTTTCTTCAGTCCATTTATCAGGATTATAAGGATATAAGCGTTACAAAACTTCCAAAGAATAAGGCAGACAGGATAAACAGGACCAAACTCCGGTTGAGTGAACTCATAAGTAACATGGAGCATCATCCTGAAAATTGGGTTGTTGATGCTGAAACTGGTGGAATGAGCTTTAAGCCATTGAAGATTGACATATATGCCAATGAAAGGCTGTTTAAATATGCTGATGTTTGTTTGTTCATGAGCGCAACCATCCTTGATCAGGAATTGTTCTGTAAATGGTTGGGTATAAATCCTGAAGAAGTGTATTACTTGAGCATTAAAAGTGCATTTCCAGCATCAGAAAGGCCAGTGCATTTAAAAACAGTGGGACCAATGTCCCAGCGTGCAATAAAGAGAACTGCCCCCAAAACCATTCCAATTCTTGAGAAAATTATTGAACATCATAAATATGAAAAGGGCCTCATACACACCCACAACTACAAATGTCAACAGTACATCATGAAAAAGATCAAGGACAACAGATTACTTGACCATAAAAGTACCGACAGGGAATATAAATTGAGGCTTTTTGAAAAGAGTAAGGATCCTTTGGTGCTGGTGAGTCCTTCCATGAGTGAAGGTGTTGATCTACCCTATGAAAAATGTCAATTCCAAGTCATTTACAAGATACCTTTCCCTTACTTGGGAGATCAGCAAATTAAAAACAGAAAAGATAAAGATCCTAAATGGTATGCATACAAAACTGTTATGACGTTGATTCAGGCATATGGAAGGGGAATGCGTGCTGAAGATGATTACTGTGAAACTTACATCTTGGATGGAAATATTAAAATGTTGTTCAACAACAGGATGTACAAATCATTGGTTCCGGAATTTTTCAACGAAGCCGTTGTGAAGGATTAATGAAAAAAATAGATTATAATTGTTAATCTCTCTTTTCATCCCATTTTTTGCGCCATTCTTCCATCTGATCCTTTGTGAGCCAGTGGCTTCCGTCACAAAATGGTTTATTTTCTGATTTTCCACACTGACATAGGGTTATCCTGTTTCTAATTTCGTATTCATGACCGTCGTACGATTCCACTGGAATGCCTCCCCTCACCCAAATAGGTCCTTCACATTTTTTAAGTGGATCGTGTATCATTACTATGGACTGTTCAAATTCAGGTTCAAGAGCTTCACCTGTTTCATTATCCCATATCACAAGTCTTCCTGAAGGGCAGTTATGTCCCTCTTCAATGGCCAGTTTTTTTGATTCAGGGTCGTCAGATTTGGCAACAAGCTCCCTTATTCCACCACTACGTTGACAGAAGCGGGAATGATCACACAGTGGCCATACATCTGTTAAAGTCAGTTCTGGACCAGTTGTTTCAACAGCTTCAGACATGTATGGTTTTCTACTTGCAGTTTCTGTGCCATCAAATCCTGTTTTAAGATGAGTACCATCACAAAATGGTTTATTTTTTGATTTTCCACATCTGCATAGGGAATAAGATTCTTTATTAGGATATTTTACTTCCAATGTCCATTTATAAGAATTACCCTCATCATCTACTCCAATACCCTTTTTAAGTAGTGGAACTCCACCCGAAACTATGTATGGTCCGTCTTTAATTATTCTAATCCTTGGTTCTTTCTTGTTTTCGCTCATGAAATTTCCCCATTAGATGATCTAAACACTGAATTCATATGCTCCCATGCCCAAATCTCCCCAGTACCAACTATCATGGATTAATTTACCGGTGGCACCCTCTCCTGCTGCACCCATCGCTGTTAACAACGGCATGAAATGATCTGGATATGGATGTGCTCGTTCTGAGTACGGAGATCTATCCCTGTAAGACACCAAAGATTCCGTATCACCCGTAGTGAGTGCAATCTTAAGCCATTCATTGAATTCAATAGCCCAATCATCAGTAAAAGCATCTGGATGAAGGGAAGCATATCCCAATGGATGCACAGCACCACCACTACCTACTATCAACACCCTTTCTTCTGTTAAAGGTTCTAATGCTCGACCCAGTGCAAGGTGTTGTTTTGGATCAAGGCCTTGTTGGATTGAAAGTTGAAAAATAGGAACGTCTCTGTCAGGGTACATGAGCAACATAGGTATCCATGCCCCATGATCAAGTCCTCGTGTAAAATCTAAATCGCATGAAATTCCTGCATCAGTTATGAGGTTCTGTGTGTGTTTCGCCAGTTCTGGTGAACCCTCTGCATGATATTCAACTTGGTAAAGTTCAGGTGCAAATCCATAAAAATCATGTATTGTCTCATTTATCTCAACAGCATTTAAAACTGGACTAACAGTTTCCCAATGAGCAGATATGCATAGAACTGCTTCAAAATTCCCATATTTACTCCCTAAATCAGATAAAAAAGTTCTTGCAGGAACATCTTCGAATGGCAATGTGGGAGCACCATGTGAGACAAAAATCGTTGTTAACTTCTTTTTAACCAAGAGTTCACCTCGAACATTTAGAATCAAACCATATACCGAGCATATTACACAAATTTAGCCCAATAGTAAGGCAGGAATAATGTTAATATGCACCCAAGAGAATTTATATTTTGGGATATATTGAAGATGCAAATATAAAATAAGAATTATTATTATTAGCGGACCTGGGGGGATTTGAACCCCCGACCTTGGGATCCGAAGTCCCACGTCATGTTCCAGGCTAGACTACAGGCCCATAATTTGATAAATAAACTGAGTTCAAATGAAAGTTGTGTAAAATTCAACTCATTTCAAAGTAACATCGAACTATTTGATCCTAATCCTTAAAAATGGTTACGTATTATACAATTATTGTAGTTCATTTTGATCATAATTTTTTGAATAGTTGACAGTTGAATTAAATATTCATGGATACAAATAAACCGAGGTAAACATGCTTGCCAAAAGAATCATTCCCTGTTTGGATTGCGATTTAAATGTGCCCCATGGAAGGGTTGTTAAAGGTGTGGAGTTTAAGGAGATCAGATATGCCGGAGATCCAGTAGAACTTGCCACACGTTACTACGAAGATGGAGCGGATGAAATTGTATTTTTAGATATAACAGCATCCCATGAAAGAAGAGAAACTATGGCAGATGTTATTAAAGCAACAACAGAAAATGTTTTCGTGCCCATATGCGTTGGTGGAGGGATAAGAAAGCCTGATGATTATGTTAATATGTTAAGAGCTGGAGCAGATAAATGTTCAACTAATACAGCAGCCATACACAATCCAGATCTTATTAACGAAGCCTCTAAAATTGTAGGATCACAAGCCTGCGTCATAGGGATCGATGCAAAACGCAGATATGTATCTGATCCATCAGAAAAACCGGAAAAAATAGTTGTAGAAACCAAAAAAGGATACTGCTGGTTTGACTGCAGTATATATGGCGGTAGAGAATTTACAGGAATAGACGCATTAGCTTGGGCCATCGAATGCCAAGAACGTGGCGCTGGTGAAATTCTGCTCACAAGTATGGATAGGGATGGTACAAAAGATGGTTACGATCTTGAATTAACCAGAACCATGAGCGAAAATCTGGACATACCAGTAATAGCATCGGGCGGTGTGGGAAATCCTCAGCATATCTACGAAGCATTTGAAATAGGAAAGGCAGATGCTGCATTAGCTGCCAGTATTTTTCATTTCAATGAGTACCCTGTTCCAGAGGTTAAAAAATATCTGGTGGACAAGGGAATTCCTGTCCGAAAATAGGGAGTTTATTGAAGACCTATCATGGCCCCGTACTTTGAATATACCTCTTTTACAAGTTCAGAAGCCTTAGGATTATCCCAATCATGCATCCATTCAGAAACAAGTGATTCCAGAGTCATTGGAATGACTCCTGCCTGGATCATTCTTTTTATACCATACTCATGGGCGGGTTTTGTTGAATCACCTGCAGCATCCATTAGCCCATAAACTTCATAACCTTCTTTAATTCCATGAAGTGCAGTGTAAGCGAAACACATACTTGTCCAAAGGCCCGATACCACTAATTTTTTCCTTCCAGTGCTTTTTACAGCATTGAATGTGTCATCATCCTCAAATGCATCAAAACTCTTGATTTTTCGTGCAAATACTTTCTGATCTGGAAAAATCTCCGATATTTCTGAGAATACATCACCATTTCCTTGAGGATTAATGGATGATAAAACTACGGGAATGTTCAATATACTTGCAGCCTTTGAGGCGTACAAAGCTGCATCCCTAATGATTGTTTTGTTGCCTGAAGCAACACTCCTAATCATGGTAGGTTGATAATCTACCAAAAGTAGCACACTGTTATCAGCAGTTAAAAGCTCCAATTTTCCATCATTCATTTTTTTTCCTCCATAGGTGTTCGATGTATCATATTTGTAAATTGAATTTAATATATTTTATCCGACCATTAAAGCCATAAATAGTATTCAAACTATTTTAACAAATTTTTATCCCTAATGGAAAAATATAATTGGTTTAAATGTTTAATTTTATATTATGAAAACCCGATGTTCTTGGGTTGATGATGACCCTATGATGAAAGGTTACCATGATACTGAATGGGGAGTTCCAGTTCATGATGACAGAAAATTATTTGAATTTTTAATTTTAGAAGGGGCGCAAGCTGGATTAAGCTGGAAAAGCATACTAAGTAGGCGTGAAAATTACAAAAAAGCCTTCGATAATTTTGAACCTCAAATAGTAGCCCAATACGATGAATCTAAGCTGAAGGAACTCAAAGAGGATCCTGGTATAATCCGGAACAAATTAAAAATTAAGTCTGCAGTAACCAATGCATTGGCAGTTCTCGATATACAGGAGGAATTTGGTAGTTTAGATGCGTACTTATGGCAATTTGTTGGAGGAGTAACCATCCAAAACCACTGGAAAAACATAAATGAACTACCCGCAACAACAGTAGAATCTGAAAACATGAGTAGGGAATTGAAAAAAAGGGGATTTAAATTTGTAGGTCCAACAATTTGTTACTCTTTTATGCAGGCTGTTGGTATGGTGAACGATCACACAGTTGATTGTTTCAGATATAAGGATTTATAGGTTAATGGAAAATTTTAATGAAACTCAAGGAAACTTTTTATCTAAAACCAACATTAACAGTTGCTAGAGATCTTATTGGATGTGTTTTAGTTCGTAAAGATTCTTATGGGATAACCAGTGGAAAAATCGTTGAAACCGAAGCGTATATGGGTTTTGAGGATAAAGGATCGCATTCCTATAACAAAAGGCACACCCCCTCAATGGATCCACTTTATAAATCAGGAGGGCATGGCTACATATTCCCAATTTATGGAGTTGGATACTGTTTCAACGTTGTTACAGAAGCCGTGAATGTTCCAAGGGCCGTTTTGATTCGGGCTCTGGAACCTGTGGAAGGAAAACATCTCATGGGCAAACGAAGACATTTTTCGGGTATTAATTCTTCAAACCTCAAAAATTTGACCAACGGCCCTGTAAAATTATGTCAAGCTATGCATATAGATGCAACAATTAACGGGATTAATCTTTGTGGAGATGAACTTTTTATTTTGAAGGGGTCAAAGTTAAGATCCAATGAAAAAATTTTAACTTCTGCGAGGATAAATATAGATTATGCAGAAGATGATAAATTTAAACCTTGGAGATTTATTTTAGAGGGAAATAAATTTTTGAGTAGGGCAATTTAATTCAGTTAAAATTATTCAAAGCATTTAAGAAAAAGGAGTCAGATCAACATGTCACTGGTAATAAACACCACAACTCCCGAGGGAATTGTGTTAGCTGCAGATAGTAGGCAGAGCTACAGAAATCTCAAGGGTATGGCACGCATAGGTAGCGATAATGCAATGAAACTTTTCCAAATAAACAGCAGGATTGGAGTAGGAATAACAGGACTAGCATTTTTAGAGGAAGAAGGTGTTCTGAAGAATATGAGTAAATTCATTGAAGAATTTAAAAGAGGACCTGAAATTGAAGAGTTAGATGTGGAAGATGTTGCTGTGGAGCTTTATAAGCTTTTCAATGAAAAGTATCATTGGAAAGAACAACTTGATATGGCAGAGGAAAATATCAGAAATGACTTGTTGAGCAAGGGCTGTGAACTCTTGAACATTGAAAAGAATGATTATAACATCAATTTCAGCTTCAAAAATCCTCAGGGTATGATAGAAGAGGGAGTGGCTGGAGTTGATATGATTGAGCTTTTGGTTGCAGGTTATAACCAAAATGGAACACATCAAGTTTATGGATGTTACATCCCAGGTGAAATTCAAAAAAGAAGGGATAGTTTGGACAGGAACAACGAATATGGCAGTTCCTGGATTGGTCAGGGAGATGTTGTTTCAAGAATCGTTCTGGGCTTTGATGGAAGAATAGCAAATGTGGCCTACACCAAAGAAGCCATGCTCATAAAAGGGGAAGCTCAAGTCTTTGAAGAACTTAAAAATTTAGAGTACGCCATACAGTGGGGAACAATGACACTGCAAGATGGAATAGACTTTTGCACCCTGATGATACAGACAACATCAGCTATGCAAAGATTTTCAGATGGAATCAATGCAGATCCTGGAGATATGCCAGGAGTCGGTGGCCCAATTGATGTGGCGGTTATTACCCCTGACAACGGATTTGTTTGGATCAACAAGAAAAAATTAAGCTACGGCGAGAATCAGGTCGAACTAGGTTAATTTTATTTTTTTTTAGTCTCTTTTTTTTTAATCCTGTTTATTTCTAAGATATTGAGTTTTAATCCGTAAACTACTGATTTTTATTTTAAATGAAATTTTACTGTTAGATTACACTTTTCATTAAAATTTCTAAAAAGTGTAAATAGGATGTTAATGAATAAAAGTTTAACATTAAAAGTTTATGTTTATAAATATTTTGGAGGTTATTATGAATTTTAACGATATTGAATCCAGATTTCCATACATAGGAGTGTCCACTTTTTATGGTTATCCCAACTCTAAAGATTTGAATGAAACAGATGTTGCTATTGTGGGTGTTCCCTTTGATCATGGTACCACCAATAGACCTGGAGCTCGTTTCGGGCCAAGATCAATTCGTACAGCTTCACAGAACTATGGAATTTATCTCAATGAGTTTGGTGCGTTCGATTCTGAACTAAAACGTAATATACTTGGCGGGGTTAATATTGTGGACTATGGAGATGTTCCCATACTGCCAACCCACACAAAAACTAACATGAAGATGATAAACAGCACCTTCAAGAAAATTGTGGATGCGGGTGTGTTTCCAGTTGCATTTGGAGGGGATCATACTGTCACCTATCCTATTGTAAAGGCCTTCAAAAAACCATTGGACATAGTTCATTTCGATACCCATTTAGATTTTGTTGATGGTACTGAAAACTTGAAATTCTCACACTCCAACCCTTTAAAAAGGGTTTCTGAAATAGAGAACATCAATAACATCACCCAGATAGGAATAAGAGGATTCACAGATAAAATAGAAAATTATGATGAATCCAAAAACTATGGATCCAAGATCATCACCGCCTCTGAAGTAATGGACAGGGGAACAGCATGGGTTCTTGACCAGATTCCTGAATCAGATAATATTTATGTTACCCTAGATATCGATGTTTTAGATCCGTCGATAGCCCCTGGAACTGGAACACCAGAACCTGGAGGATTAACTTACAACCAATTAAAGGATATATTAACCAATTTAACGAATAAGGGAGAGATTTTAGGTTTTGATTTGGTGGAAGTGAATCCATTGTTTGATCTGTCTGAAATAACATCTTTAACTGCTGCAAGATTGTGTTTTGATTTCCTAGGTTCTATCTTCTAAATTTGAAAGTTTTTATTGTGCTAAATTCAGTGCCAAATAAATCAATATTTAGATGAAAAACTAAATAATAATTATAAACAAAAAAATGGAATTTAGTTACCATGAAAATAGGCTTTGAAATTGATCCAAAAGAATATAAGGGCCCATTTAATCTTGATCTCACCATCAACAGTGGCCAAACATCACAACCTGCATGGTTAATGAAAGATGGTTATTTTCAGGAGCTCTTAAGATTTGATAATAAACTCTGCCTCATCAAAATCCAACAGGAAAATGTGGAAGGTACGTTGAATATTGAAGCTGAAACTGAAGCTGATTTAGAATTGGAAAGTATTCGTACAAAATTAATGGATATTTTTAGTTTAAATGATGATCTTAATGATTTTTATGATTTTTTAAGGAAGGATAGTGAATTAAAGCCCACCATTGATTTTTGCAGTGGTTTAAGATTATTTAAAGCACATGACCCCTTTGAGTGCATTATATCCTCAATATCCTCTGCAAACTGTTCAATTATCAGGTGGAACAGATCAATCAGAGATATTAAAAGTAAATGGGGTGAAGAGTACAACTCAAATTCAAATAGTTGGTACACATTTCCATCTCCAGATATCCTAAAAAATGTGCCTGAACATGACTTAGAAGAGATGGATCGATGCGAAACTAATTTACCAGATGATCACAGTTTTGAAAAAAATCTTAAAAGTTGTGGTGTAGGCTACAGGGCAAAGTTCATGATTAAAACTGCAGAAATTGTTCAAAATCAGATAAATATCGATGCTATTCATAAAATGAGCTACAATAACGCTTTTGAAACCATGCTTGATTTGCCAGGAGTTGGTCCGAAAGTTGCTGACTGCATACTGTTCTATGGATTTGGATTTAAAGAAGCATTTCCAGTGGATGTATGGATAGGAAGAATAGTTTCTGAAATGTACTTCCAAGGAAAGGAAATTAAACCCTTAAAGGCCCGTGAATTCGGCATGAAAAAATTTGCTAATAGAGCCGGATATGTACAGCTTTATATGTTCCATTATGCAAGAAAATCAGGGCTTTTAGATAGAATTAGACAGCTAAATAAGAGTTAAAATGATTAGTTAAATTAGAAAAAATGATTATAAATCACTGCAAACATATATTTGTTGGAGGTTGTCATGGCAGGAATATCAGATAACTTGGAAATCTTCAGAAAGCTATCAAAAAAGCATTATGCAGATCTTGTTGAGAGTTTAGAAGGAAAATATTGCTGGAAATGTCCAATGCGAACCAATAATTCCGAAACATTTTGCAGGGAGGTTGATAGTTGGGTTAGACTTTCCATTGCATTTGAGATGGGAATTCACGACCATCTGAGGGAAATGGAAATACCTTATGGTTGTTTGGAAGTTATAACAGCTAAATTTGTAGAAAAACAGATCAGCCAAGGAAATGCATCCAACAAACTCCAAAAATTAAATTTAATTCAAATGGACAAATCCATGGGTTTTGGAATTGATGGTGGAGATTATCTTCTTGTTCAGCAGGGACCTAAAAAACTTAGATCCGGCGACAAAGTGCTTTTACCAAATTCATGTCCACTATCAAATTTGTGGTACACAAAAAACTGTACTGAGGAATTACCACTGAAAGTTTTTTTAGTTACCAAGGTCTTCCATAAGCAGGGTGTGAAATATATACAGACATCTGAGGGTTTAGAAGTACCCTTTGAATATGTTTATGGGTTTATTTTAAAGATAATTAAAGAAGAGGATCCAATTTACACCGATCTACATTTAAATCAAGCTTTAAAATAACAACGCTCATGAAAATATACTAAATCTGGAGGATGGTTGATTATGAAAACTAATGAACAACCCGAGTTAGAAAAGTCAGAATATGGTCAGGGCTCTGGAAAAAAATTAATTAGAGAAGATATACTCGATTTAAGAACATCCATAAATAGCATGTTGGAATCAAGCTCACTCAAGGCAATTTCTGACCTGATAATGGATGAAGCTAAAAAATTAACCTCCAGTGATAATTGTTACATAGCCTACGTAGATCCGGTTAACAAAGACAGTGTAGGAATTTCATTCTCACATATGACTGGAGAATGTCAGATGTACTCAGAATTGGGAGAAGCCAGGTTTAAAATACGTAAAGATGGAACTTATGGTGGACTCTTGGGATACTCTTTAGACACTGGAGAATCGTTTTTCATCCACAATCCCCGTCTTCATCCTGCAGCTCATGGACTTCCTAAGGGTCATGTACCAGTAAATGAATTTTTATCAGTTCCAGTAAAATATAATCAGAATATCATAGGACAAATAGTACTTGGTAATCCTAAAAATAGTTACACGTCTTTAGATGTAGATTTAACAGATGCTCTGGCAGAAATATATGCTCTGGCGATTTATAATTTCCTTTATAAAAAAAAATAAGTTTGGTAGATGTTAAACCCATTATTCAATCCAGTAATTTCTCTTTTCGAATACCTTACCTGAAGCATCCACATGTTTTAGGGTGATCTTCTGACCAAGCTCACCAGAAAATGTGTACACATTGTATCCTCCATAACCAACAACATAGCCTTGCAAGTTTGCTTTATCTGGCACGTATGTCTTGCTTACCAGTTTTACTTTAGTTTGATCGAATATTGATCTCCATTGGGATCCTGTAGTTGGATTGTTTGGAACAATTACCACGAATTTATGGTACTGTACCGGGCTTATTACTTTTTTTTCTGTATGTTGGTTTGTTGCTGCAAAGGATCCTGAGATCATTGCAAAACAAACAAATGTAGCAAATAAAATCGCTAACTTCTTCAAAGTTAACACCTCCCATGCATAATGTAAAAGTTTGATCATATAAAATTTTCTATGATCAACAAAAAAAAGTTGTTCAATCAGGCGCATTTAAGGAAACAAGAGCTAAATTCAACGTTTAATTTAAAAAAAAATTAGTAGATGTAACTTGTCAGTTACTCATCTACTACTGTAACCTTATTCATGACATCGTTGGCCTGTATCTTGTTAACGACATCCATTCCCTTAATAACCTTACCAAATACTGTGTGAACACCATCTAAATGTGGTTGTGGGCTGTGTGTTATGAAAAACTGGCTTCCACCAGTGTCTTTTCCTGCATGTGCCATGGATAAAGCACCAGTTCCATGCTTATGTTCGTTGATTTCACATTTTATGGTGTAACCCGGACCTCCAGTCCCATTACCCTTAGGACAACCTCCCTGAATTACGAAGTTAGGTAGAACCCTGTGAAATGTAAGACCGTTGTAAAAACCACTCTTTGCCAATTTTTCAAAGTTTGCAACTGTGTTAGGGGCTTCTTTATCAAATAGGGTGAGTTCTATATTTCCTTTATCTGTTTCAATAATTGCCTTTTTCATTTTTTCACCTTGATATTAATATATAAAGATTCTGTATCTCATTCTTAATCAAGTCTTTCATATATAAAAACGTTTAATAAATCTAGAATTACAAAGAATAATCAAGAAAAAAATGTTCAAGATCAGCTGTTTAATTGTAATTAAATATAGAAGGAAATTACGTGGTTAATTTGTTCATTTTCAAGGTGATTAAATGAATACTCAAGAAATTATTGAAATGGATTCAAAATACGTTATGCAAACCTACGGAAGACATAAAATAGCCCTAGTAAAGGGTAAAGATACTACTGTTTGGGATGCTGATGGTAATTCTTACATAGACTGTGTGGCTGGAATAGCAGTGAACAATGTTGGTCATTCTAACCCAAAGGTGGGTGAAGCAATATGCAATCAGGTGAAAAAACTTATTCACACATCTAATCTGTACTACACAGAAGAACAGGTAACATTAGCCAAATTGCTGGTTGATGTTTCACCACATCAAAAAGCATTCTTCTGTAACAGTGGTGCAGAAGCTAACGAAGGTGCAATAAAGTTAGCAAGAAAACACAGTGGAAAAGGCGAAATAATAACCATGATAAATTCGTTTCATGGAAGAACTATAACAACCATTACTGCAACAGGTCAACCAAAGTACCAAAAGGGATTCGAGCCTTTAACTCCCGGGTTTAAGTACGCTCCATATGGTGATATTGAAGCTGTGAAAGAGATGATCAGTCCAAGTACCGCCGCAGTGTTAGTTGAACCAGTACAGGGAGAAAGTGGTGTTATTGTACCTCCAGAAGGTTATTTAAAACAGTTGAAAGAAGTTTGTGAAGATTCTAATGTCCTTTTAATATTTGACGAAGTTCAAACAGGTTTTGGACGTACAGGGGAAATGTTTGCATCCCAAACATTTGGAGTGACACCCGACATCACAAGCCTTGCTAAAGCCATTGCAGGTGGTTTTCCAATGGGTGCAGTACTTGCTAACAATGATGTTGCAGAATCCTTCGTGCCTGGAGACCATGCCGCAACATTTGGTGGTAACCCTCTGGGATGCGCAGCAGCTAAAGCATCGATCAATTTTATTTTAGAAGAAAAATTGCTGGACAAATCAAAAGAAAACGGATCATACTTCGTTGAAAAACTATTAAAATTACAAAATCAACATGAACTAATAAATGAAGTACGGGGAAAAGGTTTGATGGTTGGTGTTGAAATGAAGACCGATTGTGGTTGTATGGTTGATGAGCTCTTTAAAGAAGGGATCATAGTAAACTGTGCAGCCGGCAACGTTTTAAGATTTGTACCTCCACTCACCATAACCAAGGAACAGATCGACACCGTTACAGCTGCATTAAACAATGTTCTCAGCAGATACTGAGGACAATCTATATTTTTTTTTGTCTTGAAAAAAAATATTCAAGATCTACCCAATCACTGAATTGTTTAAAATACTAATTACTTATCGTCATGTAAACAATTTTATATGATGAGATCAAGAAATTTAATATTCACTTCATTTTCTCGTTTTGGAGGACAGTTATATGGATTTTGATTTAAAAACAAATGAAAAAGGAAATCTAAAAATAGGTGAAGCCGATGCAGTGGATCTTGCAGAACGGTTTGGTACACCATTATATGTTATAGATGAAAACAGAATAAGAGATAATTATAAAAGATTATACAACGCCTTTAAAGATTATTATCCAAATTTTAAAATGTTTTATGCTTGTAAAGCCAATACGAACTTGGCTGTGATGAAGATACTAGAAAATGAGGGTAGTGGAATAGACGCAGTTTCACCTGGAGAAATATACACTTCATTACTGGCAGGATTTGAACCAGAAAGGATACTCTACACTGGAAACAACGTTACTGATGAAGAACTGAAATTTGCTGTTGAATCTGGAGTTAGACTTAATTTAGACTCCATATCACAGTTAAAAAGGCTTTCAAAAATTCCTGAAGCCAAGGGAATGGAAATTTCCTTCAGGGTGAATCCAATGGTTGGTGCAGGCCACCATGACCACTGTATAACAGGTGGACCCCTTAGTAAATTTGGTATTAAGGAAGAAGAAGCAGTTGAAGTATATAAAATGGCTATTGAACTTGGATTCAAACCAGTTGGAATACATTCACACATAGGATCAGGAATACTGGATCCAGAACCCTTTATGCTTGCAGTTAGAACTCTGATGGATACCGCAGGGAAAGTTCATAAAGAAGCAGGTGTTGAATTTGATTTCATAGATTTCGGAGGAGGAATTGGAATACCATACACCCCTGAAGAATCTAAGCTTGATATCAATGATTTTGCAGAGAAGATCGTCGATCTCTACAAGGCCAAGTTGGAGGAATACGATCTAGGAACTCCAACCATGTGCATAGAACCTGGAAGATATTTGGTTGGAGACGCATCAGTGCTTTTAACAAAGGTCAACACAATTAAGCAGAGCTATAGGAAATTTGCAGGAGTAGACGCAGGTTTTAACACCCTACTTAGACCTACCATGTATGGTTCATATCATCATATTGTATCAGCATCAACCCCCCTTGCAGAATCCACACAAACCATAGACATAGCTGGAGACGTCTGTGAATCAGGAGATTTATTTGCGCGTGAAAGGCCAATGCCTGAAATAGAAGAAGGTGACATACTCGCAATATTGAATGCAGGAGCATATGCATTTTCAATGGCATCACAGTACAACAGCAGGCCAAAACCTGCAGAGGTACTAGTAAACAATGGAGAAACAGATGTTATTAGAGAAAGGGAAACCTTTGCAGATCTTTTCAACAAACAAAATGTACCAGTGAGGCTTCTAAAATGAGTGAAAGAACTTTAGTCACATTTTCAAAGATGCATGGATTGGGAAATGATTACGTTGTCATAGATGAATCAAAAAAGATCATTGTACCCGAGGATAAAAAACCCGAAATTTGTGAAGAAATTTGCAGAAGAGGATTTTCAGTCGGTGCAGACGGAGTTATTTTCGTGACACCAGCCAGCAACGAAGAAGCAGATATCAGATTCAGAATATTTAATTCAGATGGTAGTGAAGCTGAAATGTGTGGAAACGGAATAAGGTGCTTTGCAAAGTACGTTTATGAGAATGAAATTCTTCAGAACAAGGAAATGCTGGTTGAAACATTGGGTGGAATAAAAGAAATTGAACTCGATGTAATGGGTGGAGAAGTTAGATCCTCCAGCGTTGACATGGGAATACCCACATTTAAATCTGTAGAAATTCCAATGAAAACTGAAAAAGAAGAATTTTTAGATGCTGAACTTGATGTTAACGGAACAACTGTGAACTTAACAGCTGTGAATGTTGGGAATCCCCATGCAGTCATATTCACAGAAAACATTGAAGAAATTGATTTGAATGTTATGGGTCCATCGATTGAAAATCATCCTGCATTTCCTGAAAAAACTAATGTACACTTTGTAAGTGTAATTAACAGAAATGAAATAGAAATGATCACATGGGAACGAGGTGCTGGTTTCACACTCGCATGCGGTACAGGTGCTACAGCATCTGTTATGGCAGGTTACAAGTTAGGAAAACTCGATGAAGAAGTTGAAGTACATCTTCCTGGAGGAGAACTACTAATAATTGTTTATGAAATGGGAGAAGAAACTACCCTATTTATGGAAGGAGAAGCTGTTTTAGTTTTTGATGGTGTAATGGAACTTGAAATTTAATTTTCCTTTCTATTTCCCTTCCAAATTGGGTTTTTTGGGCTGAGTTATAAACCAATTTGGATCGGTTTTGTTTTAAACCGAGATTAGTTTCCAAAAACTTCCTGAAATTTTGGGGAGGGTAAGATCTGTAGAAACTAACCAGGGAAATTAACATTTCTGAGGTCTACTACTATATTGTCCACAAGATCATTAATACTTTTAGATCAGTACGTAATAATTGAATTATTTTAGACTTGCTTAGAAATGAATCTGATTTCTAATAAAAAAAAGATAGTAAAATAATCTTAATATGGGTCCATTATTTGGTGTTGAAAATACATTCCCTTCTTAATTTGAGGAGCTCTTTCTTTTTATTTTTAAGGTCATCTACTTCCCCAAGTATTTCCGGTAACTTGGTCTGTATGCATTCAACTGTATCATCACTGTGTATCCATTCACAATCTTCACAGCTCCAAACTCCCTTATCTTTTATCCATTTTCCACCTGTTGATCCCTCACCACAGGGATAAAATGGACAGTAACAGAACATACAATTCTGTGGATGGGAATGACAAGGATAGTATTCGCAGGATCGATTAGGTCCGTTATTCAATTCTCCTTCAAGGTAATTTTCGTAGAATTCCCTTGAAAGTGGATGTATTGAACTTGAAACTTTGTATCCTCTAGGAGTTATCATGTAACCTTCTTCAACATAGGTCATGGAATTACCAACAATTATGGTTGTTGACATGTTGATGTCTGAATCTGGAAGATCCTTCAATGTTGTTATGGTTATGTTGACACCAGTTTCCAGAGATTTCACAATCCCAACAGGTGTATCAGGATTCCGAGTTTCTAATAAAATCTTGACAGATTCTTCAAAGGGTTTGGTTCGTGTTTTACTCAGCGGATTGTAGATAGCAATAACAAAATCAGCCTCTGAAGCTGCCTTTATCTTTCTTTTAATTTCTGATAAAGGTGTTAAAATATCACTGAAGCTTATCACGGCAAAATCATGGAGGGGTGCTCCTAATTTTCCAGCAGCAAAATTTGCAGCTGAAACTCCAGGTACAACTTCCACTTCAACACCACTGAATTTACCAATGATTTGAAAAATAACATTTCCCATTCCAAAAACTCCAGGATCTCCAGAACTGATGAGGGCTACGCGTTTTCCTTCCTTTGATTTAGTAATTGCAAGTTCTGCCCGTTTAATTTCATCCCCCATACCCTTTAGAATGACTTCTTTACCTTCAGTTAAATCTTGAATATTTTTGATATAGGATTTGTAAGTTATTATCACATCTGCAGCCTTTATTGCATTCATGGCCTTGATGGTTATGTCTTCACGGGAAGGACCTATTCCTATCACACTGATCATTGAATTCACCTTCTTAGATTTGAAAAAATTAAATATAATTTAAAATAGTAAAAATCAATTAATTGATTTTTTGATGTAAATTAAGTTGAATTTGCATTTACATTTCCGTAAAGTTTTCGTGACGATGTGATCTTTATGGAGTCAACGTCGATTACAAGTTCACCATCTGATAACTTTGCATTGGCAGTTGCTGTCAAACTAAATGTTTCGTTGGCAGTTATTGTAATTACAGAACTGTTAGAACCTGAAATTGCATCTTTGTAACCAATAGCTGTTATGTTAACCGGGAATGTTGAAGCTTTTGTAGTTGAGGATACTTGAGCAGATATGGACTGTAAGTTTATCCCATCTAATCCAGAACTACTTTGCAGAGCAGTAGCAACATCAGCTAAATTACTAACGGGTTTAGTTGTAGGATTTGTAATTATGCTTGAGCTTGAACCGAAATTGAATAAAGATGTTACCTCTTCGATCTGCATTCCTATCAGCTTACCAACATCTGGAGGTTGGGAAGTTACAATGGTGTAGGAACTGATCAACCCTGCTTCAAAGAACACAGCTATGAATGCTACGATCAATATGATTTTCAATAATCTGGACAAATGTACCACCTTCAAAAAATTTCGATCTACTTTGGATTAACTATTATAATTAGGATTATAAATATAGTTTTAATAATGTTATTTGTAGTTGTGTATAAAAATATTTGATAATGGGATCCTAATGAAAGAAGATATACTTTTGAAATTTACAAATGCAGAACTTCTAATAGATGACTCTGCCTATGAAAAAATTATTCAACAAGAAAATTCGGTTCAGGTTGCAGATTCCCTGATAAAAGATATATCCAGTTCAAACAAAGACTTTTTTGTTTTAACTGAATCTGTGGTGGATAATTTTCTTCAACAATATTTGTCTAACTATCAGGCCCCTGAGTCAAAACTAAAATCTGATTTGGAAACCAATTATGAAACTCAAAATGAAACTGTGAAAATGCCGCAGAGCAAACTCATGGATATTCCCCTGGATTTTCATGTATTAAAAGATGCCAGTAAAAAATCATACACCAACGGAGAGATAAAGGACTTCACAGCCTATTTCAACAGCCGTTTCCAAAAGCTCAAAGCCATGCTAACAAAAAAGCCAGGATTAAGGGAAAGTGCTCCAATAAAAGAGGCAGGAAACCGTGATGGAGTTGTGAATGTGGTTGGTATGGTAAATGACATTAGAAACACCAAAAATAACCATAAAATTATGGAAATTGAGGATGAAACTGGAGAAATGACTGTACTCATACACAATGAAAATCATTCCCTCTTTGAACAGGCTGAATCCATTGTCAAAGACGAGGTTATAGGGGTTATTGGGAGTAAAAAGGGAACTTTGGTCATTGCGTCTGAATTAATCCATCCGAGTGTGCCTAGAATTGAAGAAAAAACAATGGATTTTTCAGCTGTATTCATATCAGATATTCATATTGGTAGTTCCACTTTCCAAGAAGAAGCTTTCAATAACTTTGTGAACTGGTTAAATGGTGACTTTGGAGATGAAACACAACAAGATATAGCAAATGATGTGCGCTACCTTGTTGTGGCAGGTGATGTTGTGGATGGAATAGGTATTTACCCACATCAGGAAGAAGAACTCACCATTAAAAATATATATGAACAGTATGAAGAAGCTGCAAGGTTATTGGGACAAATTGATAATGTTAAAATGATAATTGCTCCTGGAAACCACGATGCATGTCGTTTAGCAGAACCTCAACCTGCAATTCCAGAAAATTATGCTGAAGATCTCTACAAGCTCAAAAATGCAGAATTTGTAAGCAACCCTTCTTTGGTTAGTCTTGATGGATTTAAAACACTCATATACCATGGTAGAAGTTTTGATGACTTGGCAATGACCATAAACGGCCTTTCTCACCAGACTTCAGATTTGATCATGAAAGAGTTAATAGAAAAAAGACATTTAGCTCCAATATATGGGGAAAGAACTCCTCTAGCTTCTGAATATGAGGATCATCTGGTTATTGAGGAAATTCCAGACATTTTCCATACTGGACATGTTCATATTAATGCGTACAAGAAACATAAGGGCATACACATGATAAATTCTGGAACGTTCCAGTCTCAAACAGAGTTCCAGAAAATATACAACATCATGCCAACATGTGGAGAGGTTCCTGTTCTAAACAGGGGTGCTCTAAAGGTTCTTAAATTTACATAAATTTCTTTGATTATTTTTTTGAGAGTGTTATTCATGGATCATGAAACAGTAGTTAAAAATATGGTTGAAACTTCCCATGTACTCTATAACAAGGGACTCGTTCCTGGTAAGTCAGGAAATATAAGTGTGAAGTTTGTGAAAGATGGTTTGAATGTTGTTGCTGTTACCCCCAGTGGATCTTCTTTTAAAACTTTGAAAGAAACAGACATAGTTCTGGTTGATCTCGAGGGAAATATTGTATCAAATACAAATCATGTTCCAACTTCAGAATTAGAGATGCACCTAAATATTTACAAAGTAAGGAATGATGTTGGTGCTGTTGTACATACCCATTCTCCAATAACAACGGGTTTTGCATTTTCTGATGAAAAAATTAGAAGATTTGAAGGTTTTGGCCCTATTGAGGAAGAATTTCTAAAAGTTGTGGACTACCATCCGCCTGGAAGTTCTGATCTGGCAAACACTGTTTCAGAAGGTTTGTTGAATCAGGATGTTGTTGTGTTAAAAGACCATGGAATGGTAGCAGTGGGTAAAAATTTAGATGAGGCAACTCTCCTTGCTGAATTTGTAGAAGATAGTGCCAAAATTCAATTTGTAAAAAAAATGTTAATGTCTAATTGATTCTAATTCGCTTAAAACGTTCCAAATAAGTGTCCTTGCATGGATAGGGATATTTGGATCGTTACTGATTTCATCCAATATTGAAATTACAGTACTAGCCCTTACTGTTGGTTCATCATCATCTTTAGATAGTAGTTCCTTTGATTCTTCTGCAGCTCTTCTAATATTTCTAGGAACACTAGTATCCTCAGTTATATGTTGTAAAATTTGATTACATCGTTCAAAAGCGTCTTGACTCATAATTATGCCTCCATTTAAATTAAATGTTAAAATTTTGAATTAAATATTTAAATATTAAAGAGTTATATCCATGTGTTTTTATATCTTCTGATTAAAAAGGTTTTGGTTGATAAAAATTTTGAAAAGTTTCAATTGAAGGAGAGTGCAATTGCAACTGTAACTCCATCGTATGAAGTTTTTCTCAATATGAGTCTGGATTTTGTTCCGGCTTCGATGAGAGATGATGGTTCACATACTCCGCCTATTCCAAATTTAGACTTTACAAATTCCGAATCATTCATGTCAGGATTGGTGAAATTTTTCAATTCAGATTCAGATATTATTTTTAAAGGTTTATTAATGGTTTTAGCTGCTTCTAAAATTCCATGCTCATTTTTTTTCATTTCACCTGTTGTCAATGTATTTATTCGTTCTATAGGTATATCTAAATTTGCTATTGCCAAATAAATTGCTTTAAGTACCTTTTCAGTACTTATATTTTTTCTTGATCCCAATCCTAGGACAATTTTTTTTTCAACTAGTTCCAGATCTGAAATTCCATTTGAAACCAATAGTTTCTGGGAATGGTTGTTTCCATGTTCATAGGAATCTGAAACTTCAGTATCTTCCCATAAATATTCATAGTTAGAATTGTAATCTATCCATACTTTTTGATCGTTGATAAGGGATGAATTGATCGATTTTATGTTGGATACTGGAATCAATTTGAAATGATACTTGTTTGCAAGACAATCAACACCAAATTTGCTGTTTAGATCTGTTGAAGTGGTTATCACTGGATCTGATCCCATGAGATCAGCTATTTTGTGTGTTAATTTGTTTGCACCACCTAAATGTCCAGATAATAAACTTATAACATGTTTTCCCTTTTCGTCAATAATGAGAACTGCAGGATCGTTTTCCTTGGTTTTTATGAGTGGGCAAATATTTCTAACCATTATTCCGGTGGCCATTATTCCTATGATACAATCAAATTTATTGAAAGAATTGATTAGGGTTTTTTTAACGTTTTTATGGAAAATTTGAACTTTGATTATTGTGTTGTCAGTGAGTAGTTTATTTTGTAAGGATTCTCCTAAAATTTTCCCATTTTCTGTTACTGTTATAATTGCAATTTTCATTTTTGAAAACCCATAAATTTTTTTGTTATGATTTTATTTTTAGATCCAATTCATGATAATTATTGTCAGTATAGTGTAGCATAATACAGAAATTATCAAAAATATTAGTACAACTACTTTTGTTAAAAGAATGGTTCTTGAAATGGTTTCTATCCTTAAAGGATGTATTTGTTCTCCTAATTGATATACTCCCTTTTTTTCCAGTTGTATTTCTAATGCTCCTGCTGTTGCTGCCATGGTGTAGCCAGAATTTGGGCTGGGAGTTTTTCTAGCATCCCTTACCATGATCTTGTAAGAATTTTTCCAGTTCATTCTTAAAATCCATGCAGCCATAACCATTAGAAATCCTGTGATCCTAGCAGGTACATAATTTAGTAAATCATCTAATTTAGCTGGATACCATCCTGTGTTTATGTACTTGGGTGTTTTATAACCCATCATAGCATCTAAAGTGTTCACAACCCTGTAGAATACAGCTCCTAAAATTCCGAATATGAAAGTGTAGATAAGGGGTGCAGTTATGGAATCGGTTATATTTTCTGTTAAAGTTTCGATGGCTGCTGATATTATATCTGATTCTTCAAGATCAGAAGTTTCTCTGCTGACTAAGTATGAAATTGAATGTTTAGCTTTTTCAATATCTTCATTCAAATCTTCTTCTATTTTTTTCACAGAAGTTATGAGAGATCTGATGGCAAACGTGGTTGATAATACAATGGCAGCAACCAGTAAATAGATGTAATAATTAAATTTAGACAGGTCTAGTAGGGTATAAATGATTATTAAAGGAATAATTAAGGTTAATATAGTGATGATAAGACCTGTGAATTTGGTGTTGTGATTATTTAAAGATCTTATCAAGTAATTTATTAATTTACCAATGAGTACAACTGGGTGGATTCTTGATGGTAACTCACCAAACAAGATATCAATCAGCACAGCTGCCAAAATTATTATTATCAAATTCATTAAGCGGCTCCAAAAAAATTTATTGAAATATTGGATTGAAATCTATTTTAAAGTGTAATTTCAAGTTATTATGAATTTATGGGAATTTTTAAAATATAATAAATTAAATTGTTCTTTATGATATGTTTAAGTTTGGATGGATTAACTTTTGTAGATTGTTTAGGTGAATTATGAATGATGTTGGCTACTAATGTGGTTTTTTGTATGATCATATCAGGGGATGAGAGATGCATTTCAAGTGTAAAAAATTTTTGTTTCCAAAAAAAAAATTTGAGAGTTGAATTTCGTCAATAATTCCTCATTTTATCATGTATTTAATGACAGTAAGAGATCAATTTCAAGTGTAAAAATAAATGTGAAAACAGTTGTGAAGAATTGTTATTAAAAAAATCAAATTTTAAAGGTATATTGCAAGTGTAAAAATATTTTTTTTTGAACGTTTAAAGAAGGTTTATAGTGATTTTCAAATTAAAAAAGGACATAATTTAATTTTTATGTGGGAAAAATGTGTAAATTGACTAAAAATATGGGTATTGTTGATAAAAATTGATATTTATTTTTGAAAAAATTTTTTTGTTCCTGTTTTTATTGGATATTAGTTTCTTTTTTTATATTTATTTTATTTTTAATTTTATATTTATTTTATTTTTAATTTTATACTGATATTTTTAGTAATTTTTTTAATATATAAATTTAATTATTATTATTTATTAATTATTTAATATATATTTAGTAAACTCTACAAATAAAGAGATAGAAAGGTAAAATAAAGATAGTATAACTTAAAAAGTAGTAGTAGAGTTAGAATATCCTTTAAACAAAGATATAAAACTTAATAGATATCATTTAATTTTTTAGCCTAATTTATTTAAATTTCATTAAAATTTTTAAATATTTTCAATAAACAAAACTTAATTCGAAAATTTTTTTGATCTGCAGGATCTTCATGCAAAATTTATTAATTTTTTAATGTATGATAATAACAAAAGTATAATACTCACTGAATACTGAATGATATTTACACTTGAAATGTACCTTTCACCCTGAAATTTTCGGATTTGAAAGGTTTGTTTACAGTTGAAATGCACCTCTCGGATCACATAACCAATATTGGTGATGTTTTTTACACTTGAAATGTACCTCTCAATGGGTTGGATGCTGTAAAATATAATTTTTTACAGTGGAAATGCACCCCTGTTTTACCATGAGTTACATATCGAGTAACTTTAACTTCCCCTGAATAGTTCAATTCAATATTATAATAATCAGGATAGTTTATTTATAAAAACTGTGAATATCTGAATTGCAAAATTATATAATTTTTAACTTTAAATTATAATTATTTAAAGGAATGAGTGGTACTGATGAATATATTTGAAGAGTTAGGCGAAAAAAAGAGTGTTTTTAAATGCAAAAAGTTTTTAGATCACAGATTTCTGCCTGAAAAATTACCTCATCGAGAGGAACAGATAAAATCTGTTGCAAAATATTGGATAGAAGCATTAAACAGTGTGACTCCTCCTGATGTGACAATATATGGTAAAACTGGAACTGGTAAGACTGCGGTTTCTAAATTTGCTCGAAAACAGCTCGAACAAATTGCTAAAGAAAAAAAAGTTAATGTTAGGGTAGAGTACATACGATGCACAGATTATACCACTGAGTATCAAGTAATTGCCAGATTATGTCAACAGATGGGTCGGGATGTTCCTTACAGAGGTTGGACTAAAGCAGAGGTTGTCCATGCTTTCCGTGATCTTTTTAAGAAGAACGTTTTTGGAAAAGATCTTATTTTAATAATTATTTTAGATGAAATCGATATTCTGCTCAAAAACGATGGTGATGGACTTCTTTATACCTTAACAAGGACCGATAACGTGTCCATAGCATCAATAAGTAACTTTGTTGA
This sequence comes from Methanobacterium lacus, assembly GCF_000191585.1. Classification (NCBI taxonomy): domain Archaea; kingdom Methanobacteriati; phylum Methanobacteriota; class Methanobacteria; order Methanobacteriales; family Methanobacteriaceae; genus Methanobacterium; species Methanobacterium lacus. The sequence goes on along the minus strand of NC_015216.1, from coordinate 112,501 downwards.
TTTTAAGCAGTTTATTAAACCCAGGGTAAGAAGTAGTCTTCGTGACAGGGAAATTGTATTCCCTCCTTACAATGCTCAACAACTTGTAGACATCCTAAAAGAAAGATCTGAAATGTCTTTCAAGGATGGTGTTTTAAACAACGATGTGATCCCCCTTTGTGCTGCACTTGCAGCTAAGGAAGAGGGAGATGCTAGATATGCATTGGATCTGCTCCGAACTTCTGGTGAATTGGCCGACGAAAAAGCTTCAGAAACAGTTTTTGAAAATTATGTCCGAGAAGCTAAAGACTACATAGAACACAACAAGGTTACAGACATTGTAATGACACTTCCAAGTCAACAACAAAAGGTATTGGAATCAATTATCTACTTGACAAAAGAAAAGGAAGAAATTACTTCTGGTAGACTCTACGAAGTTTATAAACAATTTTCCAAGGGAGATTCTGTTTCGTACAGAAGAATATTTGATTTTATTAATGAACTGGAAATGTTGGGTTTGATCTCAACAAAGACCATATCTCGAGGAAGAGGAAAAGGAAGAACCAATATAATTGACTTACAGTGTGAGATGGGTCTTTTGGAAGATGCAATTTGGAATGGTTAATCATTCCATTAATTTTTTTTTTAAAAATAAAATGTATATTTATTCGTAACTCTCGATTATTGACTTTAGGAGAGCCATACGTACTGGTACACCATAAAAGGCTTGTTCAAAATATTTTGCATGTTTGGTGTCATCCAAATCGTAGGATATTTCATCGATCCTTGGGAGAGGATGCATGACTATGAGGTCTGTGTCTTCAACCAGTTTTTTATCGATCATGTAAGCACCTTTGATCCTTGAAAATTCTTCTGGATCAGGGAATCTTTCCTTTTGTATTCTTGTGACATAAAATATATCCGAATCTTCAAGAACGCTGTGGACATCATCCGTTTGCTGAACTGATACACCTGCCTTGTTTAGATCATGAACTATTCCTTCCGGCATTTTAAGTTCTGGAGGGGAAACAAAGCTCATTTTAACATCAAACATTGCAAGAGCGTATGCAAGGGAATGTACAGTTCTTCCGTATTTTAGGTCTCCTATTAAAGCAACATGGAGATCGTCGATCTTTCCAAATATCTTTTTCATGGTGTAAAGGTCCAGAATGGTTTGAGTTGGGTGTTGGCCTGCTCCGTCTCCTGCATTGATAACTGGAACATCAACTATTCCACTAGCAAATCTAGCAGCACCTTCCATATTATGTCTAATAACTATGGCATCGGAATATTCTCCAACGATCTTTACAGTATCTGTTAAATTTTCTCCTTTGGTTGCTGAACTAACATTTGCTTCTGCAAATCCTATTGTACTCCCACCAAGTCTTTTCATAGATGCTTCAAATGATAATCTTGTTCTTGTACTTGGTTCGTAAAATAACATCCCCAACAACTTTCCAGATAGTACATTTGAAGTTTTCCTGGATCTGGCTATGGGTTCCATTTTATCTGAAAGTCTTAAGATATATTCAATATCATCTTTACTGAAATCACTAATGGAAATTATATTCTTTTGATTAAAGACCATTAAAACACCACTAAAAAATTCTATCAACTTTTTCTAAATTAAATTTGCAACCATACAATGATTAGTTGTTGTATTTACATTCAATTTATTATTTCTATTTAAATTTTCCTTCCAAAACTCAAGTAGCCAGTGTGCCCAGCCATTCGTGTTTTTGGTCTGGTTCCTTTGTTTGTAACTTCAATACCTCTAAATATACATTCAAAACTTTCAACTTCTTTGAATCCAACCTTTTTTAGTATCCTTTGAAGTACTTGGATCTGTTCAATGAATGGGGTGTAGGTTGCTATGTATCCACCATGTTTAAGGGCAGCCATAGCTTCATCTGCTGCATCCCATGGTTTTGGCAGGTCCAGAAATATCAGGTCAAGATCCTTCTCTTCTATACCTTCAGTCACATCCTTACATTTGACCTCAACATTATCCAATCCAAATCCTTTAACATTACGTTCTGCAATTTCTGCAAAGTCTTCTCTGATTTCATAGGAAAAAACTTCACCTTTGTCTCCTACAATGTTTCCAAAATGCATTGCAGTTGCTCCAGAACCACTCCCAGCATCTAAAACTCTATAACCAGAACCAAGACCAGTTATTGCAGTTATTATTCCAACATCCTTGGGAAGAATTATTGAACACTTTCTTTCCATGAGTTCAATGTAGTCGTTAATGTTGGGTTTAATTACTTTAAACTCACGTCCAAGGTGAGTTTTTAGGGTATCACCTGATTTTGAGCTTACTATATCTTCTTCGGTAATATATCCAAAGTCAGTGTGAAATTCTTGGTCTTTGACCATGTATTTTTTTCCTCGTTCATCCATTAATATTCGCAAATAATCACCCGAAAATTTTCGTTAATATTTATAAAATTGTTCTAATGCTATTTCAATTGTTAATTACAGTACTAAACTGCTATTTTTATGAATTAAGAATTCTTCAAATCAAGTTTAAGATATTTCTCGCTTTTGAGAGTTTTAAATCCAGAATCCACAACCCTTATAATATTTTTGGCTATTTTATCTCCAATACCATCAACTTTTTTCAGTTCTTCTTCAGAAGCATTTATCACTCCTCGAACTGTTTTAAATTCTTCTAAAAGTTTTCTAGCAGTTACTGGGCCTATATTCGGTAGTGATTCAACTATGAATATCTGTTGTTCCCATGTTGTCAGGGGTTTTTTCTCAGTTCTGATCTGAATATCTGATCTTTCATGGGTTTGTTCCCGTATTGCTATTCTGTTTATCATGGCAGCAGTATCTTCCGGTGATCTAGTTGGTATTATTGGTATCCCAAAATCGACTGCAATGGATGCTAATGCTCCTCTAACAGCATTTGGATGTATAAATCCTGAGTAGAATTCAGAACCTTCAATGATAATAACTGGCTTTTTAAAGTTATCCACCAGTTCTTTTGCCTGTTTATGAAGCCTTTTATCCATTATGGAGCTTACAAAATCTGTATTAGTTTTCCTTTCTATTGCAACATCATCACTTACTTGATAGTCGGCCACTGCAAGACTCTTAACTTTAATATCAACATTAAGTCGTTCTAATTCTCTTAGAACTCTTGAACTACCTTCCCGTGAATCTGCGTATATTATGGGTCTATTTTCATCGGCTGGTTTTTCCGCGTCTTCTGAGTTTGTTTTAGTTTTAACTGGTTTAAAATCAGTTAAATCTTTATTAAAATTTTTATTAAGCTGTTTTTTCATCTGTTTTTCTTTGTTAATGCTGGACCAGTAATATGATTCGTCTCTTGTTCCTTTTGTTATTAAAATGAACATTCTGCCTCTGTTTTTTCGTCCTGTTCTACCTCTTCTCTGTATCATTCGTATTTCTGATGGAACAGGTTCGTAGAGCACAACCAGATCAACTGAAGGTATGTCAATTCCTTCTTCAGCAACACTGGTAGAAATAAGAACATCATATTCTCCATTTTTGAAGGATTTAATGATTTCTTTTTGCTTTTTTTGTGTTAATCCCTTTTCATTTTCCCTTGATGCTTGGCCATAAAATTTAACTGCATTTATGTTCGTTTCCATACAGTGTTGATAGATATTTTCAACTGAATCTCTGAACTGTGTAAATATTATTATTCTTGAATTCGAGTTTTTCAATTCTTTTTTCAGTATCTGCATTAAACGTTTGAGTTTGGGGTGGTCAACTCCATTTTCAACAGCTTTATCAGCAAGCCCCACTGCCATCTGAAATTCAGCATCATTTAAAAGACCTTTTGCTGCTTTTGTTTTCTTTTTCTTCAACCTTTCTATGTATTTCTGAAGAGGAATTGTGCCTTGGGTTTCAAGTAATTCAACAGAGTGCTGAATATTTATCACTGCAGTCAAGATCGAAACTGCAAGAAAACATTTCTGTGGTGGGTGGAGGCTCACTCCAATACGTTTTTGAGCCCGACCTTTAGCTTTTAAAACATCTTTTTTACTTACATTGGAAATTGAACTTATAACTCCCATCTTTTTTAGAGTTGTTAATCTGGCCTTAAGCGCCTTCTCCAAATGCATTTTAATATCTTTAAGTTCTTGATTTAACTCTGTTTTAATCCATTTAACCTCCACTGGGTTAAAATATGGTTCAACATCAGAATCTTCTTCAGATTTAATTTCCACTTCCTTGATGTAAAGATTTTGACACACTTCTTGTATTTTGTCCTCATTCCAACCTGGAGATGCTGTGAGTCCAAGTAATAGTGGATTTTTAGCTTCTTTCACATACTTATCAGCCAAGTATACGTAGGAGTAGGATCCAACTCCTCTATGACACTCATCGAAGACCATGAGGGAAACATTTTTGAGATCGTACCTCGAAGAAATTATGTCAGATTCCACAGTTTGTGGAGTTGCGCAAATAATTTGTGAATTATTCCATAGTTTAACACGTTCTTCAGGTTTTATGGATCCTGTCAGTGAACTCACACTGGTTTTTAAAAATTCCCTAAAACTTTCCTCATGCTGAATAACTAGTGGTTTGCTAGGTGCAAGAACTAAAACCTTAGAATCTTCAAAGGTTTTTAATCTTTCAGCAGAAACCAAAGCAGCCACTATGGTTTTTCCTAAAGCTGTAGGGGCAACTATCATTGTGTTGCCTTTTTTAAGCACATCTGCTGCTAATACTTGTTGATAAAGTCTAGATTCTATCTTTTCTGGTTTAATCAGAGGATGCTGTATCCATTCCACCTTCTTGGAAGTTTGAACCTCCCTTTCAGTTTTTTTTGAGACCATTGTTTTGACCGTTAATGCAGTGATTTTCTTGACTAATTTGATTCATCTGTTGAATATTTATTTTTATTCATTACTTATATCATAATATTAAATGGTGATCCTAGGTATAATTTATTGGCAAAGCTGACACCAAATATCAAAAATAAATAGATGATTGAATCTTAATATTTACACTAAAATTTCTTCAGGTTCCTAAAATAAAAAATAAACCTATCTATAACTTAAAATTAAAACAGGGATTATATGGCCTTAAGTTGTCCAAATTTATTTGATTATAAAAAAAATTATTTGATTGTATGAATTTCAGCTAAATTTGTTGTTGAAAATCTCTTTCCAGTCATTTTCATACTCACAACAGTGTAATTATTTTCAGAGGCAACTTCAAGCATTTTTTCGGCACCTGTTTGATAGGCATATTCACGTTTATCATCGTCATGATTAATTAATAATTTGAATTCAGAGGCTTCTAACATTTCAATATCTCCATTAGAATTACCAGCTGCAAAGGCAGGTAAACGCCCGGTTCTGGTGAATATATGCTCAACCTTCCCAGGACCCACAACAATTTGCTTAAATGGTTCTTTTACTTTACGTAATCCTCCATTGTAGTATTCATAAATTTCAGTGGTGCCTATTATGTTCTCTTTAGGAATATTAAAAACTCTCTCTGATATGGTCCTAATAAATTCACGACCACTACCTGTGCATAGAAAAATCCTATATTCATACTCTTTTAAAAGTTCAAAAAGTTCTAACATTGGTTTGTATATCAAATCAGTGTAACAAACTCCAAATTTTTCTTGTTTTACTTTTTGGAAAAAATTTGTCACATCTTCCTCATACTCTTCAGGAGTTTGTCCATAACTCCAATTAGCATATGTTTCTGCCATTAATTTAACAATTCTGGGTTTTTCTTCGTCACTAATTACTTTAACATTATTTTCTATCTCAAAAATACTCTTATATGGTTCTTTATCTTTTAAATGGGGATATTCTTCAGCTTTTGAAATAAGAGTCGAAATTAAATAGAGAATTTGTGCTGGTGCTGGTTTTTCTATGCTCAATGTTCCGTCGTAGTCGAAACTTGCAATTCTGTCTTCGGGTTTGATGAAATTTGGACCACTTTCAACAGATGATTCTAGAAATTCAAGTATGGACTGTTTAATTAATCCATCATTCCAGCTCGTTAGTTTATTTTTGCTCATAAATTAACCTCTATAATGCATAATCAATCAATTTTCAAAATAATCCATAACAACTAAGATGGATTACTTCAAAAATACATTTTACTATTGCATCAAATAATTTAAACTGAATTTATCACTTAAATCTAATGCTAATAGTGTTTTTGGGTTTAATTGCAATAAAATGAATTATCATCGTTGCAGTAAACTAAAAACTTAATATATCTTCTTGGGTAAAATATTTAAAATTGTTGGTTCCAGAAACCTGACAACAAACCATAGAAATGCATTAAAACTAATTGAACATAGATGTTAGCAAAAATGAAATAAAATAATCACTACAATAGGAAGCTATGATTAAACACATTATGATAAAAAAAAAGTAGTCAAATTTTAAAAAATAATTATTTGTAAATTATTAAATTTTCCAGTTCGTTGTATACTACATCAAGTCCACACATGTTCGGTACGTAGTTAGCTGCTTTGGCTGAGTCTACACCCACCACTTTGTAGTCTAGTTGTTCAACAGGTGCAACTACCATGCATGTGTCGCAAACAAGCTTTCCACCAGCAGTTTCAATGGTTTTAGTGTAACCCATTCTATCTGCAGCTGCCTTAATTGAGATTGATGTACACACCCAAACCATATTTTTGATTTTTCGTCCCTTTAACAGATCTGCAACCTGTTTAATTTCTTCGAGTGAAGCATGTGGACATCCAACACATATCAAATCTGGTTTTTCATCAGAAGTTGTTAAGGTAGCTCTGGTTTCATTAATATCTTCTCTTCCTACAGAAATTGTTTCAATTTCTTCGTTTAGAGTGTATTGTTTAGCCCATGAACTTTCTGGAGTTACATTTTCAACATGGTACAGTGCAACGGATCCTGAAGATGCGAGTGCAGCTCCCAACCATTTAAGCTGATCTGTTCCGGGATGATTTTTAAATTTGAAGTAAGGTACTCCTCCTCCAACTTTGTTTCCAACAAGATAACCAAGTGCACCGTAATCTGATCCTTGAATTTCTGTATCAACATCCACTATCAAAACAGGTTTCCTTGCTTCATCCATGTGATATCCATATTCTGCTGTTCTTCCACATATTGCTGCTGATAATGCTCCTGGACCACCTTCACGATTTGTTCTAGCTCCAAGCACGGAATTGGCATAGCAAACAGCTGATGATTCTGACCATGCAATATGTGATCCTAATGTTGGTACGTTTCCAACTAGGTATGGTGTACATGTGCAGGTGGTTGAGACACCCATTTTTTGGTAGGCCTCTACTATGGCCTGTTGTTTTAGGGTGAATTCTTCAGAAAATCCAAGTTCCTTCCATATTTCCAAATCCACACCTGCGGGGTTCAATGTTGATGGAACTCTTACATGGGCATCCACTGAAAGTTCTTGAAGATATTCCAGTCCGGCATCACCAATGGTTTTGTAAGACACTCCAGATATCTGTGCTGAACTGATACTCACCAGTTTTTCAGCACCGTAGATATCACCCAATGCCACCAATATTTCCATGGATTTTGCAACAGCAGAACCTTCTTCTCCTTCATACATCCTTTCTTCTTCTTTTGTCAAGTGCATAGAATCACTTTTAGTTTGTTTTATATATTAGGAATTTAACTGTGTCCTTACTATTTCATCCACCAAGTTCAGGAAGTTATCCATTTCTCTGTATGGAACAACAGCACCTGCTGCAATATTATGTCCGCCACCTGAGCCATTAAAGCTTTTAGATGCATTCTCTAATGCATATCCTAAATTAACGCCCATTTCAGTCATTTCTGTGGTTGTTCTTCCAGATACTTTGATGATGTTGTCCATTCTTGACATGGCCAATACAGGTTTGCCGGGATCCAAAATCTCAAGATCAAGCCCTATACTGGAAAGAGTACCCATTATACGTTTTTTCCGTTTTTCTTCGGTGTAAATGTATTGTATATTGTCTTGAATCACGGATCCTTCTTTTTTAATCCATTGAATTCCATGTACTAGATCTTCTCTGTAACTTTTCACCAGTTTCTGAGCTTCTTGGATTGAATCTTTTCTGTCTCCGATACAGATGCTGAGCCCGATACCCTGTTTTTTATTTTTCCCACATGCATCTAGTATGTTGGAATATTCTTCCAGGTTGGTTAATTCAGGTACTTCAGATGGGATCGTGAAAACATCTCCAAATATTTTTGGATTGATCTTAACCAGTTCTGCCTTCAAAATATCCTTTTCTTCGTTGCTCAGTTCTGTGAATTTGATTCCATAGGATATGCCAATTTTTTCTAGGAATGTCACAGCTCCTTCTTCATCTCCTGAAATTCCTTTCAGAACAGGATTTATGGTGTAGGATAAAGCTTTGTAAAGGGGCTCATTCGATCTGTAAGCAATTTTAAGGTCTTCCCGTATTTCGATATTTCCAGAGTCCACACCATCATCTTGTATCATTTTGTTGACACCGGTGAATCCATTTTTATATTGCATATCTCCGAATGCACCAACCAATGCCAAACCTGCAAGATTTTTGCAACCCATTGGCCTGACAGTTAGGTAAGACACTCCTGAACCACTAACATCTTTGGTTCCGTCTAATTCATAGAGGTGTGGATTTACATGTACTATGGAATTTGATAATTCTTCTTTAGAATCAATTGTCTGATGATGATCTGCGATGATCACATCACCTTTAAGTCTTTTAATTCCCCTAAGGTTGCCACTTCCCATATCACAGAAAATAAACAATTTATATTTTTCTTTCAGGAATTTAGCTATATTTTCATCCTTTAATCGGGGTATAATAGTGACATGGAATTTTCCTTGCTGTTTGGCTACTGCATTGCACATTACACCTGCAGCGGAAATTCCATCAGCATCGTTGTGAGAAATAATTCTCACAACATGATCCTGATCAAGATGCCTGCCAAGTAATTCGCAGGCTTCTTCGGCCTTATTTAACAAGGAGTGCTGCTGTTTTTGGATCATATCTCCAACCTTCAGGGAGCACACCTTCCCTTACATAGTATCTTACTAGCCTTCTGATTTTGGATTCGATAATCCTCAGGCCTCTCTTGGTGTGAAGGTCCTTTGGATTTTCCTCTAAGTGGTCCCTTATGTTAACTGCCTTTTTTATGAGATTTATGAGTTCTTCAGGGTATTCTTCTGTTTGTCCGTTCTTTTCTAGAACTGCGGTAATTTTTAAACCAGTTACGGCTTTAACATCAGGAATTCCGTACTGATCTCGGAGTATTACTCCAATTACACTCGTTGATTTTCCCTCTTTTCTGAGTTTTAATATTAATTCTTCAATTTCTTCGTTTGAATATTCTGTCCATTCAGGTTTTGCTGCCATTTAATCACCTACGTAATCTTTATACCATACTGCAAACTTTTCAAGTGACTTTCTGCGGTGTGAAAATTTATTTTTCTCTTGAGTACTCAGTTCTCCAAAGGATTCAGAATATCCTTCTGGGATAAATAAGGGATCGTATGCAAAACCATTTTCACCCAGCTCTGAGTTATCTATTCTTCCGCTGACAGTGCCTAAAAAAATCTCGGGCTCGGTTTTGGGGGTGCAGAACCCAACAGCCGACCTGAATTCGGCATATCTGTCTGTATTATCACTCATTAGTTTCAATATGCCCTCATTTCCTAGTGTATCTTGAACATATGATGAATACGTTCCAGGAAACCATTTGAGGGATTTAATGAAAATTCCAGCGTCTTCTACTATCACTGGCTTGCCAAGACGCACAGCTACATGTTTAGCACCGAACTTTGCTACATCTACCAGATCTCCTTGGATTTCTGGGTAACCAAAGTCAACATGTTCCAGTTCGATTCCAAAGTTATCAAAGATACCTCTGGCTTCTTTTACTTTGTGTTGGTTACCAGTTATAAATGTTATCTTCATTTCATGTCACCATTACCAATAATTTTATTCATAATTTGCTGTGTAACGTCCTCTATTTTCTATTTCAGTAATTTTTTTAGTCACTGCATTATAATCCTGAGCATTTTCATATCCTTTGAGTATGTATCTCATGCATTCATCTGAAATATCGTTGTGAACCCCTGAAATGGCTTTTTTAAACACAAGTAAATCTACTCCCTTATCCTCCACAAGATCAGATATGGTGCCAAGTCCAAAGTCTAGGAAGTACACAGACTCCCCACTCAAGATCAGATTCGAACTCGTTAAATCTCCATGTATAATGCCACAATTATGTAAATTCGCTAGATTTTCCCCTATTTCGACGCATATCTTTTCTAGGGTGCTGGAATCAGAATGGTCTAATACTTCTTTCACGACTTGTCCATCTATTTTTTCCATCACAATTGAAAAGTTCTTTTTGTCTATATCAAAGACTAAGGGAGTTTTGACTCCACAACGTTTAGATTCTCCCAACAATTTAGCTTCTTGTTTGGTTCGTTTTTTCCTTAATCTTAAATCAATTTCAGGTATTCTGTAACTTTTTGAAACTCTGTTTTTGATGATTACGTCATTATCAAGCCACTGACCGGGATAAATATTGGCTTCAGCTCCCTTTTCCAGAATATTTTTGGGTAATTTCAATGATTTCCCTGCACTTTTCATCCATGGAACATCAACCTGGTCAGTTCTGTATTTCTGTATGACTCCTGTGTCTTTAATATCCTTTACTAAGCCATTTTTATGCATTAATTGCCCCATCCATGCGATCATTGCTCCATTATCCCCGCAGTACTTGACCGGCGGCATATAAAATTCACAGTAATGTTCTTCAGACATGGTGGCCAGCATTTCTCTTAAACGTGAATTTGCAGCTACGCCCCCGCACAACATAACTTCCCTCTTATTGGCATGTGCTATGGCTCGCTCAGTTACCTCAACAAGCATTGAAAATGCAGTTTCCTGCAGGCTGTAACATACATCTTCAATGGATTCTCCAGATTCGTATTTCCTAATGGCTGCCGTTAAAAGCCCAGAAAAGGAGAGATCCATGCCTTTAACAGTGTAGGGGAGTTCAATGTATTTGGAATAATTTTTAGCCATTTTTTCTACTTTTGGACCTCCCGGATGGCCCAATCCAACTGATCTGCTGAACTGATCAAGACAGTTTCCCATGGCCACATCCAGAGTTTCACCGAATACACGATATCTTCCATATTCATAGGCTATTATTTGTGTATTGCCGCCGCTAACGTACAGTGTAACAGGATCAACAGCTCCAGTTGTTAACTTACCAATTTCAACATGGCCAATACAGTGATTTACGCCTACAATAGGAATTTTAAGCATTAAAGAAAGGCTTCTAGCTGCTGTAGCTACGGTTCTTAAGGCAGGCCCTAATCCCGGACCTCTTGAAAAGGCCACAAGATCCAAGTCATCCAAAGACAATCCACTTTGATTTAATGAATCGTTGATGAGAGGAACTATAGTTGCAGCATGATGTTCAGCAGCTTCCCTGGGATGAATTCCCCCTTTTTCAGGTATCAATGGTTTGCCTGCTGATGCCAGAATGTTACCTTCTGAATCAACTATTCCTACACCTGTTTTTTCTGCAGTACCTTCAATTCCTATACATATCATCCAATCACTTTAATTTTTTAACCTAATTTATTCTCAAATTCTTTAAAATGCGTCATCATTATTTTTCTTTAAGGTTTAAATGAGCTATCATTACTTATATTGTTTCATAACAATAAGTACTCTGAAGGTGAGGCAATGGATGAAGCAATTAAGTGTTACGGATCATCAGATAAGATTGACAATTTAAAATGTAAGGACTCTTTATTTTTATGTGTTATAGCAAGTACTGAAACATCTAGAATTCCAGGTATCACTGGAGCAGGAGCAACCCCTGAACTTACGGATTACACTCCTGCTGCTGATGTGGAGTTGGTTATTTTGGGAAATCCAATTTGTCTTCCAGAAATTCCAAAAACAGTTGTTAATGGTGGATCAGCACCAACACCTGCGGTGATCACGAAGGCGGCATTGGATCTATCGGAAATTCCATTTATGGTGGCTGATGCAGGGGCTGCAATCAAACCAAACGTTCCATATATTAATATTAATGCCGTTCCTGGGGGCAATATTGGTACTGGTAGGGCAATATTAAATTCTGAAGAAATTTTTAACAAAGGATTTATCCTTGGAAAAACCCTTTCGAAGCTAACAGATCACCTAATTATAGGTGAAAGCACACCAGCAGGAACAACAACAGCCCTTGGAGTTTTAACTGCCTTAGGATACGATGTTGATCATAAGATAAGTGGGAGCACACCAGTGAATCCCCACGATCTAAAACACAAAATAGTGGAAGATGGACTTATTGCATCTGGCTACAAACCAGGTGAACTTAATGACGAACCATTTAAAGCAATAGATTCTGTAGGAGATCCAATGATTCCCGCTGTCGCAGGTATTGTTATGGGTGGTGACATTTCGGTTACTCTTGCTGGAGGAACTCAGATGACTGCAGTTTGTGCAGTTATTAAAGCAATAAATCCTGATTATGATTTTACTGATCTTTCCATCGCAACCACGATATTTGTGGCAGAAGATGAAAGCTCAGATCTAATTTATTTAAAGAGACAAATTGGAGATATAACTGTGTTTGCAGTGGATCCTTACTTTGAGAAATCTAATACTGAAGGTTTGATAAACTACACTAAAGGTTCTGTTAAAGAAGGTGTAGGTGCTGGAGGCGCAATGTTTGCAGCATTATTAAAGGGAAAATCAGTGGATGAAATTAGAGCAAGAACAGAACAGCTTTGTAGGGAAATTTTCTAAATAAAGTTAATATATATTATTTTTTTTAAAAAAAAGAAGAAATGGATGGATATTAACGATTACATTACTACCGTTAGGATTATAACTATAATACCTACTACCCAGCAGTAGTACGCAAATATCATAAGTGTTCTTTCTTTTATTATTTTCATCAGCAATTTTATGGCCAAGTATCCGAAGATGAGTGCTGCTAAAAATCCTGCTGCAAATACTACAATAGTCGCATCAAATGAGGTTATATCCTTAACTTGGACTAATGCTGCCCCTAATATTGCTGGAATAGATAATAAAAAGCTGTATCTTGCTGCTAGTTCTCTGTTTAATCCTGAGTAAAGTCCTGCAGCGATCGTTGATCCAGACCTTGAAATTCCAGGAGCTATTGACAAAGCTTGGAATACACCAATCACAATGGCATTTTTTAATGTCATATCTTTAACATCTTTGTGGCCAGTTTTTACCCTTTCTGAGGCCCATAATAAGAAACCAGTGATAATAAGGAATATACCCACGTAAAGTATGTTGCTGAATAAGGCTTCGAACTCATTTTTAAAAAGGATTCCTGCTAATCCAGCCGGGATTGTTCCTATTATTATTAACCATGAAAGTTTTTTGAAGGGTTCATCATTCAAACCTTGTTTGAAGTTACCTCTAAACAGGTCAAGAAGACTTGATATAAAAGATTTAATTATTTGAACTAGGTCCTTCCAGAAGTACCCTACTACTGCAACCAATGTACCCAAGTGAAGTACTGTGTCGAATGCAACGTTTTGAGGGAGATGTAGTACATCTGTCATGAAAACTAAATGAGCTGAACTACTAACTGGTAAAAATTCCGTTAATCCCTGTATTATACCTAAAATTATTGCTTGTACAATGTCCATTTTATAAACACCTTTTGTAAAATATAAAAAATTACTAAATAAATTATAAGTTATAACTTCTAAGTTATTTGTTATAACTTATAACTCCTTGGTCTCACACATAGCTGAGCCAACCATGTTCATCTTCTTCTTCTCCATTAACCAGTGAAAAGAAATTTTCTTGAATCTTTTTTGTAACTGCTCCTCGTGTCCCATTACCGATTATTATTTTGTCAATGGAGCGAACTGGTGTTACTTCGGCGGCTGTACCTGTTAAGAATACCTCATCAGCTATGTACAGCATTTCTCTAGGAATATTCTCTTCACGAACTTCCAATGAGAGTTTTTGTGCTATTTTGATAACAGAGTCCCTTGTCAATCCTGATAGAAGTGACGAAGATATTGGTGGTGTGTATATTGCTCCATCCAAAACAACGAAAATGTTCTCTCCACTACCTTCACTCACCATTCCCTGATAATCTAACATGATGGCTTCATCGTATCCATTGGCTATGGATTCCATCTTAGCTAACTGTGAATTCATGTAGTTCGATCCAGCCTTAGCCATGTTTGGCATGGTGCCTGGAGCCATTCTTCTCCAACTGGAGGTTCCAATATTAACTCCATTTTCAATGGCTTCTTCACCAAGGTATTTTCCCCAAGCCCACGCAGCAACTACGGTTTCAACTGGACAGTTCAAAGGATAGACTCCCAGTTCTCCATAACCCCTAAATGCTACAGGCCTTATGTAGCATTCTTTTAGTTGATTGATCTTTATGGTGTCTAACACGGCTTGGCTAAGATCTTCTACTGAGTAAGGAATTTCCATCCGGTATATTTTACCGGAGTTTATCAACCTCTTAATATGGTCCTGCAAACGAAATACTGCAGGACCATTTTTAGTATCGTAACATCTTATTCCCTCAAAAACGCTGGTACCGTAGTGAACAACATGTGAGAGTACGTGTAGATTCGCATCTTTCCAATCTACAAAATTTCCATTAAACCATATTTTTCCATTTTCATCAAACGCCATTGTAAACCCTCAAATTTATTTATAATAATTATGATTCTTACAATAAATAGATTTATAAATCATTAATTAATTACTTTTTACTAAGTAAATATTCATTTGTAGCTTTTTTGTCCATCTGTTTAAGAACAAAAAAAGATGTTGCTAAAATGGTAATTTACTGATTTCTTGAAAAGGTTTATATATCCAAACACCTAATATGAGAGAAGAGGGCCGGTGGTCTAGGGGTATGATACCTCGCTTACAACGAGGTGATCAGGAGTTCGAATCTCCTCCGGCCCATTTAAATGTATTTTTTTAGCATTTTAAATTGTATATAATAGTTTAATAATAATATGAAGTTTTAATGCGCATTATACTGGTTTAGAACAGTTATTTTATATTATTTTATATGTGCAGGGCCGGTGGTCTAGGGGTATGATACCTCGCTCACACCGAGGTGATCAGGAGTTCGAATCTCCTCCGGCCCATCTAATTATTTTCATATATGACGAATAGAATTAGATTGAAATACTTCCTGATTTTAATTTGATATTGCTGATAATTTTTAGAGCATTCTCTTAAACTAAATATCAGTAGCAAATAAAAAAATTAGAAATTTATGTGAATTACATAATAATTATGAGTACAACGTAAATAATCATAGAAACAAAAAATACTATGGTTCCTTTGGTTAAAACTTCATTACTATTCTTTTCTACCAGAAATACCAATCCATACGCCAGTATAGCTGAGGATAATATTTTCGACATGCCTGTGACTGCTGTGCTCTTGTTGAAGATCCCTATTAAGTAGGTTATCAAAGAAGACAGTAGCAAGACTATAACAATGAGTGCAATGGTGTTGTGGAGTATGGCTTTAACAGTAGGTACTACTCCACTCAAGTTTACACTGGGACTGATATTTTTACTTTTAACCTTTGATAAACTTTTATTTCCACCTGAAAAAAGTGCAGACTTTTTACTTGGAGGAATTGATGTGTAAACTTCCCTTTGATCGTCACCATACTCTTCAACATTGTCTACATCAGAGTCTTCATACTCATAATCTTTTTTTGAGAATTTTTTAGCAATGGCAATTATGCCTTCTTTATCTACGAGTTTGATATTTTTTCTCGCAGCGTAATTGGATGCACTGGTTGTGAAGTTTGAACTGGTGACTACAACTACCTTTGATGCTTGTAGTGTTTTTCCAACCATTTCCATTTCTTTTAAAACATCCAAACCCACTTCCCAATGTTCGTCATAGTTCTTACAAGCTACTACAACTCCCATATCTCCTAATACCGTAGGCAAAACACCATAAATATCAATTACATGGCGGGATGTTTTATAATCTTTATAGACCTTGAACCCAGATTCTTCCATAACCTTTGCAATGAACCTGACCAACCTATCTTTTTCCAATTTACTCACCTTAAAATACTCAAGGGAATCAAATTTTACAATATCTTTATTATCATTATTTAATAGGTAATATTAATTCTTTTCTAATAAAAAAATTTAAAATGTGCCCAGCTTCCAATATTTCACTCGCAAACTTTTTGAATATAGACGTATAAATATGTGAGTATGAGAATTCTAATTACTAACGATGATGGTGTCAACTCATCGGGAATTGTGGCTGCTAAAAGGGCCGTTGAAAATTTGGGAACAATAGATGTTGTGGCCCCAGCTACTCAACAAAGTGGAATTGGGCATGCTTTAACATTGTTCGAACCAATCAGGGTAACATCTACAAATTTAATGGATGGAACAGAAGCTTTTTCTGTTTCGGGCACGCCTACTGATTCAGTTATTATAGGGATCTACGAAGTTACAGAGTCCAAACCAGATTTAGTAATATCTGGAATTAATATAGGTGAAAACCTTGGAAAATCTGAGCTTACAACATCTGGAACTATAGGTGCTGCTATGGAAGCAGCTACCCATGGTATTCCTGCTATTTCAGTATCGTTACAGGTATCAAGGGGTGACATTAAATTTCATGACGGGCATGTTGCTTTGGATTTCAGGTATTCGGAAAAAATTCTGAATTCTGTAGCTAAGAATGTCATAAAAAAAGGTCTTCCTGAAGGAGCAGACTTCATTAATTTGAACATTCCATCACATCCCGCAAGCGACAAGATCAAGTGTACAAGGCTCGGAGAAAGAATGTACGGCATTCATATCCAAAAACGCCTAGATCCTAGAGGCAGACCTTACTACTGGATCGATGGAGATCCAGTTGAAAACGACGAGTACGGTACCGATGTTCACACTTTAAAAAATGATAGATGCCCTACCATCACTCCAATTTCACTGGACTGTACTTCCGACATGCGATCTATGGATGGCTGGTTAGACTGAACATCTATTCATTTGAATTATAGAATTTAACTAAATAGTTTAAGTTGTAGTAAGTTTCAGTATCTTTTCCCGTGAATCCTAGATTTTAATATTTTCAAGAAAAACTTTGCATGAATCTAACTTTATAAAATTCATGGCATTCTAGTTTTTTTTTAATTTATTTTAATTTTGTATTATCAAAAAATTGTTCGTGTCATACCTTTCAAGTGTAAGTCAATATTACAAATATTTTCTACTGTATACTTTTATCTTAATAAAATCTTTTATAAATCTGATTTTAAGTCCATATAATTTTAATTTTGAAATTTTAAATCTAATCCTCTTAAAATAAACATTTATACAGATTTTGGTCTCGTTTACGATCAAATAATTGTTATATTTTCAAATTAGATGCAATGTTTTTTGGGAATATGCTGATTAAAATTTATGAAATTAGTGGAATGTAGCTAACAAAATAATTCTACTGTAGACTTAATTTTGAATAATTTAAAATCCAAAACTACTGAGATCATCAAAATAGATTCTACTGTATAAAAATTTGTAGGATTCTTAGAATCCTTTTTGTACATCGATACCTAAGATTGAATCTGCACCTTCAAAAACAGCCTTTGCAATTTGTGCACTTCCAACAGATCCTGAAGTTGGAGGTAATTTAACAACAGGTGCCAAATTTTCCAGTTTTTCTTTAGTTTTTCCATAGAAATTGAAGGGAGTTTCCATAGCGCCTACTGAACCTGTTAGAACAATACCTTCCATATTATTATTAGCTATTCCTGCAAGTCCGTATATTTCCATCAAAACAGTCATTAGCATGGTTTCGAATGCAAGTTCTGCCTTGGGTTCATTTTTTATATATTTTAAGATAAGTTCTTCTTTGGCTTGGGACACGTTGGTATCTACTTCAGCTATTTTAACGGCTCCTGCTCTTGAAAAACATTCATTTGCAGTTTTAATCCCATCATCAATATCTCTCAACATTTCAAGATCTAAGGGTCCGTGAACTATGCCCATGGCACCTAAACAAGCGTCCATGGCACCAATTATCTTGCCGTCTTCAATTATCATTGATACGGAATTTGAACTGATGTCTGATACAATCATATTTTCAAATCCAGTTTCTAAATATGCGTTGTAGCAGATACTGATCTTTTCAGAGCTTGCATGGTGAGAGTAAGCAGCCTTAAATCTAGGATCTAAACATTCAGTATTTTTGTGAATTCCCGGGATCAAAACTGTAGGAATCCCTGATTCGCTGATTTCATCGTAAACTGCTGTTCCGCCGCCTGTGACTTTACCAGCACCATCCATGGAGAGAATTCCCCGATCTTTCACTTGGTTAATTGGAGTTATTTTGTTCACACCGTCGCCCATTGCATAGGTAATGGCCATCAAATCGATGGAATCAATGTCTATTCTGTTTTTTAACTCTTTCAAAGCAGATGCTTTACCCTTAGATAATTCATCTCGTCCTATCTTAAAATGTACCGGTTGATCACTCAAAATGGTAAACGAAACACCAGTTGTACCATGATCCATTCCAACGAAGACCATTTAATCACCTATTTGTTTGAAAAAAAGATTTAAAAAAAAATAAGGAAACTTATTTTTGTAGTCCACAAAGTTTTCTTAATTTACTACCAACCTTCTCTATTTGAAGGCTGGCTTCTATTGCCCTTAATCTATTGAGCATTGGTTTTCCGGCTTGATTTTCAAGTGTCCATTCCTTTGCAAATTCACCAGTCTGAATTTCTTCGAGTGCTTTCTTCATTTCAAGACGGGTTTCATCTGTTATTATGCGTTTTCTTCTGGATAAACCGCCGTACTCTGCAGTGTTACTCACATCGTTCCACATTCCAGCAAATCCTTTAGCGTAGATAAGATCGACTATAAGTTTTACTTCGTGGCATGTTTCAAAGTAAGCTATTTCTGGCTGATAGCCAGCATCGACCAGTGTTTGGAAACCAGCTGCTATCAATTCTGTAACTCCTCCACAAAGTACCACTTGTTCACCAAATAAGTCTGTTTCAGTTTCTTCTTTAAAGGTAGTTTCAAGAACTCCTGCTCTGGTTAACCCTGAACCCTGCCCCATTGCAAGTGCTATTTTGAATGCATCTCCTGTGTAATCTCTTTCAATAGCAATGAGACCTGGAACACCGAATCCTTCTTCGTATGTTTTCCTAACCATTGCTCCAGGACCTTTAGGAGCTATCATGGTAATGTTTACGTCCTTTGGAGGATTGATATAACCAAAGTGGATGTTGTATCCGTGTGAAAATGATATGGTATTACCAGATTCTAAATTGTCTTTTATGGATTCTTCATACACTTTGGCTTGGATTTCATCAGGTATAAGCACGTGTATGACATCTGCTTTTGCAGCTGCTTCTTCAATAGTCATAACAGTTAAACCATCTTCTTTGGCTTTATTCCAAGAAGCACCATCCTTTCTTAATCCAACAACCACATTCAATCCACTTTCGTGCATGTTTCTTGATTGGGCCATTCCTTGACTACCGTATCCTATAACTGCAACTGTTTTATCCTTAAGTATATCCACGTCCACATCCTTCTCGTAGTACATCTTCATTTTCTCTCCTCCATAACTAAATATATAAAATTCAACATTTTATGCTGTAATTCAAATTGTTTTTGTTCCCCTTGTAATGGCTGTGGGGCCTGTTCTAGCTATTTCTTTGATTCCAAAAACACTTACTAAATCTATGAGTGCTTCAATCTTTTCGGGGTCTCCCGTAATTTCTACAGTCAGAGTTTCTGGACTCACATCAACAACCCTACCTCGGAATATATTGGTGTACTGTATCACTTCAGATCTGGCCTTTTCTGTAGCTGTATGTACTTTTATGAGGCATAATTCTCTTTTAACGGTAATTCCAGGTTCAAGGTCCCGCACTTTAATAACATCTATGAGTTTGTTAAGTTGTTTTGTAATTTGTTCCAGAACCTTTTCATCTCCCTTGGAAATAATGGTCATCCTGGCAAGACCTTCATTTTCGGAGGGTCCAACAGTTATTGTTTCGATGTTAAAACCTCTTCTAGTGAATAGACCAGCTACTCTCTGAAGTACACCAGGTTTATGAAGAACTAGAGCACTGATAACGTGAGATTTGTTTTCATCCAACTCAATCACCACCATTTTCTTTGGCTGATGCTTTTACTATTATTTCATCTGGATATTCCCGTTCTACTTTGTACTCCCCAACTATCTCTGTTAAGCTGCATCCTGGAGGTACCATAGGGAGAATCTCATCTGGATCAATTATTACATCAAGAAGATATGGTTCTCCTGATTTAATTGCTCTTTCAATGGCTTCTTTCATTTCTCCTGGTTTTTCAATTCTTTCAGCTTTAACACCAAAAGATTCTGCTAGTTTGACAAAATTTGGACTTTCTCCAAGATGGGTGTGGGACATTCTTTCGTCGTAAAATAATTTCTGCCACTGTGCAACCATTCCTAGATGTCTGTTGTCTAGAACCACGATAATTACTGGAATATCGTACTCTTTAATAGTTGCAAGATCCTGACAAACCATCAGGAAACCTCCGTCACCACAAACAGCAATGACATCATTATTTGGTTTAGCTATTTTAGCACCAATTGCTGCGGGGAATCCGAATCCCATAGTACCCAATCCTCCAGAGGAAATAAATTTCCTAGGATTGTTGACATCAAAATAATGTGCCATCCACATCTGGTTTTGACCCACATCTGTTGTTACTATCGTATCATCTGTAACAGCTTCGGATAATTCCTTTATCACTTGTTGTGGCTTCAATGGTACTTCATTAAACGATAAACGAGGAATACATGAATTTTTGAAGTCCTTAACATAGTTCAACCATTCTTGTTTTTGTTCAGGTTCGGGGTCAATGATCTTTATGAGATCTCCCAGGATGGTCTTTGCATCTCCTACTATTGGAACATCAACATCCACATTTTTCCCTATTTCGGCGGGATCTACATCTATGTGTAAGATCTTTGCATTTTTAGCAAATCCGGATAATAATCCGGTAGTTCTATCTGAGAATCTGCATCCAATGGCAATTAAACAGTCGCATTCATCTACAATGAAATTTGAAACCTTTCTTCCATGCATACCTAGCATTCCCAAGGAAAGCGAGTTGTCTTCTGGGAAGGATCCTTTGCCCATCAAAGATGTGCTTACAGGAGCGTTAATAATATTTGCAAATTGTAAAAGCTCTTCTGTTGCACCGGATAGTATTATTCCCCCTCCGGCCAATATAACTGGCTTTTTAGATTCTTGTATCAATTTTGCTGCCCGTTTGAGCTGTTTAGGATGTCCCTTCATTGTAGGCTTGTAGCCAGGCAATTCGATGTCTTTGGCAGATTCAAATTCAAATTCTTCCTCTTGCACATCTTTAGGGAGATCTAAGACAACTGGCCCTGGTCTTCCAGTTCCTGCGATATAAAATGCAGATTTTACCATTCCAGGGATTTCATTAGCCTTCATGGGCTGGTAATTATGTTTAGTGATTGGCATTGTGATACCAATAGTATCTACTTCTTGAAATGCATCATTTCCAATTAAATGAGAAGAAACTTGACCTGCAATGGCCAAAATTGGAGATGAATCCATATATGCGGTTGCAATACCTGTAATGAGATTCGTTGCACCTGGTCCTGAAGTTCCAATGCACACTCCCACCTTTCCTGAAGCCCTTGCAAACCCATCGGCTGCATGAGCTGCACACTGTTCGTGCCTTACAAGTATATGTTTTAGGTCTGAGTCGTATAATACATCATATAAAGGTAGTAAAACTCCCCCCGGATAACCGAAAACAATTTCTACACCTTGATCTGTGAGTGATTTGATTATGGCTTCGCCACCTTTCATTAAAAACACCTTACAATTTAACTAATTTACAATACAAACAATTCTTATTATCCACTTTCGCAGAATTAATTTTTGTTCAATTCAACTTTTAGTGTTAATGTATATATTTTCTTTCATTGGAAATTAACTTCATTGTAAAAGGTTCAAAATATCGTTAACATTAAAACAAACAGACTTTCAAACATTAAAATCAGGGGGACATGAAAATAATTATCCAGATTTCATAATCTGGATCTAGATTAATTTTTTAAGAATAGGAAATATTTGTACAAAACTTATTCTTTATAAACAATGTCAAATTTAAATAAATTAAAGATAATTAGAATGTTTCATTCATAAACTCAAAAGTCTTAGTGAGTGTATTTTAGTGATATATGACGTTATAAACTTAGTTTAAGGAGGATTTCGATGAATATTCTTGTAGTTGGAACCGGAGCAAGAGAACATGCTATATGTAATTCGATTAAAGATGCAGAATTGTACTCTATTATGAGCAACAAAAATCCTGGAATAGCCAGAATTTCAAAATACCAAATTGGTAATGAAAAGGATATTGAAGGTGTCAAAAAATTTGCCAAGTCCAACAATATTGACATGGCAATAATTGGTCCAGAAGCACCGCTTGAAATGGGTATTGTCAATGAACTCATTGAAGAAGGAATTGGCTGTGTGGGGCCAACGAAAGAAGCAGCACGTATTGAAACAGACAAAGCATTCATGAGAGACTTGTTTGAAACCCATAAGATAGATGGGTCCATTGTTTACAAAGTGTTTGACAATGTTGAGGACGCTGGAGAATTTATAGATAATTTTGATAAGGATGTAGTAATCAAACCTATAGGTCTAACAGGTGGAAAGGGAGTTAAAATTGTCGGAGAACACCTTGAAGACGGAGATGCAGCAAAAAAATACGTGGATGAAATAATAAATAACAAGATCAGTGGCCATGCTCAAGTAGTAATTGAAGAAAGGCTTATAGGGGAAGAATTCACTGTACAGGCATTTGTTGATGGTGACAAAATTTTACCCATGCCTGCAGCACAGGATCATCCCCATGCCTACGAAGGAGATCAAGGACCTATAACAGGAGGAATGGGTTCCTATTCAGATGCTACAGGACTGCTCCCATTCCTTGATCACAAAAGTTACAGGAAAGCAGTCAAGATCATGGAAGACACTGTGAAAGCAGTAAAAACTGAAGCAGATCCATACAAGGGTATTTTATACGGTCAATTCATGCTGTGTAGTGATGGTCCGAAAATGGTTGAATACAACGCGCGATTTGGAGATCCTGAAGCCATGAATGTGTTACCTCTCCTTAAAACAGATTTTGTAGAAATTTGCGAAGGGATTGTAGATGGAAATCTTAAAAAAGCGGAGTTTGAACACAAATCCACTGTTTGCAAGTACATTGTACCCAAGGGCTATCCAGAAACAGCTAAAGCAGGACAGGTCATAGAAGTTGATGAAACAAAAATAAACGATGCTGGAGCTATGGTGTACTACGCTGCTGTAAATGAGAAGGATAACAAAATTTTCACCTCAGCTTCAAGAGCTTTGGGTATTGTTGGTGTTGGTAACACCATCTCAGAAGCTGAAGAAATATGTGAGAAAGCCACAAGTTATGTGAAAGGAGACGTCTATCATAGGAGTGATGTTGGTACAGAAGAATTAGTTCAAAAGAGGGTGGCAAATATGCAGAAGCTCAGATTTGAAGCTGGATTGAGATTTTAATTTCATCTTCTTTCTTTTTAGTTAAATTTAAATAAAAGGGGTTCAATATATTCTAATTCTTAAGAGAAATGCTTTATGGGGAGTAATGAATGAAACATCTACTATCAGTTTTGGATGCTAAGGATGAAATATTTGAAATTTTGGAGCTTGCTGGGAAGTTCAAAGAAGACCCATATGGTCTGAAACCCCTAGAAAATAAGACTCTAGCCATGATCTTTGAAAAAGCTTCAACACGTACAAGAATTTCATTTGAAATGGCAATGTTACATCTTGGAGGTAATCCCCTTTATCTATCAGCTGCAGATATGCAGCTTGGACGTGGAGAGATCATAGAAGACACCGCAATGGTGATGTCACGCTATGTTGATGGGGTTATGATAAGGGCCAAGGAACATGAAGAAGTAGTAAAATTTTCGGAACATTCTACTGTTCCAGTTATCAATGGCCTGACAAACAAAGAGCATCCTTGTCAAGCTTTGACAGATATTTTTACGATATATGAGCATAAACAGAGTTACAATGTTAAAATGGCATTTTTAGGGGATGGAAACAATGTTTGTAATTCCCTGCTTCTGGCTTGTGCTTATGTTGGAATGGACATGACTGTGGTGTGTCCTCTTGGCTACGAACCAGACGCTGAAATATATGATGAAGCATTAAAAATAGCAGAAAAGACTGGATCGAAGATTGAGATCACTCCAATTGTTAGTGAAGGAGTTAAAGACGCGGATATCATTTATACTGATGTTTGGGTGAGTATGGGGGATGAAGCTGAAAAATTGAAGCGTATTGAAGACCTTAAAAATTATCAGGTCAACATGGAACTCCTAACCTTTGCAAAACCCGACGCATGTGTGATGCACTGTTTACCTGCAATTCGAGGCCAGGAAATTACAGACGAAGTAATGAAGAGTGATAGTTCCATCATATGGGATCAAGCTGAAAATAGAATGCATGTGCAGACTGCAGTTTTGTACAATATTTTAAAATAAAAAAAAATAGACACTAGAGTCCTACATGGACTCTGGAGCTTCTATTCCAATCAATTCAAGGCTATTTCTGATGGTTATCCTGAATTTATCAACAATTAAAAGCCTTAAATCTTCTTTTTCAGAATCTATTACAGGCAGGGCTTTGTAAAATTTGTTAAATCCCCCAGCTAGATCCAATGAGTACTGTGCAATGTTATGAACCCTGTTTATTCTTGCTGATTCTTCTATGGCTGCAGAGAATTTGGACATTAATTTAACAAGTTCGATCTCAATTTTGTCATCAAGATCAAAATTATCAATTTTTAAGGAATTTCTATCATAATTGGCATTTTCAAGTAGTTTACATGCCCTTGCATGTGCGTACTGAATAGATGCACAACCCCTTTCGAAACTGAGTGCTTCATCCCATTTGAAAACAATATGTTTTTCTGGTGACAAACGGGCAATATAATATCTTATAGCACCAATACCAACTATTTCAGCTATTTTCAAACGTTCAGATTCTCCAAGATCTGTTCTTCGTTTTTCAATTTCTATCATGGCTCTGGATACAGCCTCATTCATCAGTTCATCCACACTAATGAAAACTCCTCTCCTTGTGGACATGGATCCCTCTGGAAGTGTGATAAATTCATAAAATATTGTTTCTGGCGCTTTAGCCCCCAATAACTCCAGTGGTACCTTGAGTTGATCTATTGCTAGTTTGTGATCCGATCCCAGAATATCTATGTACCTGTCTGATCCTTCAGATTTTTCCTTGTGATATGCAAGGTCCCTTGTTGCGTAGAGGGAAGTTCCGTCTGAACGTATGAGTATCAGTTCCTTTTCGATACCATAACTGTTAAGGTCCATATAGACAACTTCGTTCTTCTGGATGTATTCATCTAGAGATTTCAATATGTTGGCAACACTACCATTTTTAATGAAACGACTCTCCCATATAAATGCATCATGGTTAACATTCAACCTTTTAGAGGTAGTTGATATGCCCTCTAGACAGTTTTTAACCACACCTTCAAACATTTTCTCTAGTTCAGGATCATCACCCCTTTCGTAGCGTTTCAGTAAAGCACTTACTTCATCCTTTATTTCTGGATTTGCACGAAGTTTTTCATTCACGTTGAAGTAGAGTTTACCTATTTCATGATCAGGTTTTCCAAATGGATCCATATTATAATCAAGATTCAATAGGCCCCAAACAATCATTGCAATTTGCCTGCCCATATCATTTACATAGTATTGGGTTTCAACTTCGTACCCTGCAGATTTTAGTACACGTGCAAGGGAATCTCCGATTATTGAATTTCTAATATGTCCTATGTGGAGTGGGCCGTTGGGGTTTGCGGAAGTGTGTTCCAATATAATTTTAGTGTTATTCGACTCAAGTTTCCCATAATCTTCAGTGATGGAATTCAAAACCAGACTCGAAAACTCGTTGTAATTAGCATAAAAATTTATGTAAGGCCCTTTAGATTCTACCTTGCTGAATATATCTGGAATCTTTAAAGCCTTTAAAATTTCTTGTGTAATTTCCATTGGGGAACGTTTAAGTTCTTTTGCTAGTTGAAACGAAACTGAACTAGCAACATCTCCAAGTTCAGGATTTGGAGGTTCTTCAACCTTGATTTCATCCGGAATCTCCCAACCTAAACTTTTAATAGCCTCTGAAAGTGCATTAATTGATTCTGATATTAATATTCTGTACATTAAAACTCACCGTTGTGTCAAATTTAATTTTTAATAAATAAAAAAGAGATTTCAGGAAAAGTCCTGAAATGTTAAATTACAATCCTCTTATCCATAAAGTGATGTATCCTACTTTTGGAATAACAAATGGAGTGTTTCCTAGCGTAACCACCTTTGCCATGACTTGATCATGGTAAACTGGTGCAGGATCCTGAACCTGGTTATTATCCCCCTTGGTTACGTAATACGGCGTTCCATTCACGTCAGTTCCAGTGGCGATGATCCTGTGAATAACTGGATCAGGGAACCATGTGGCTTGGTAAATAACAATGTCTCCAACCTTTAAATCATCTTTATTTATTTCTTGAATGCCCAAGAAATCCGTTTTTTCAATAACTACTACGTCACCTCTGTAAAATACAGGTTCCATACTTCCTGATACTACAACGTTCATATGTTGTGCTAATATTATTCCAATGACGATTATTACAACATAACTAATTATTTCACGGTTATCGGTCATTGTTTACTCCTACCTTAGAATTGCTCCTTCATCTGCAGATGTTGCTAATTTCCGGTATCTAGCAAGCCAGCCCTTGACTGGTCTTTCTGGTTTATCTGCTACTTTGATTCTTTCTTTGATTTCGGATTCAGGTACTTTAAGTTCTAATTTTCTATTTGGAATATCTATTTTGATAATATCTCCGTTGTTTACAGCAGCTAATGGACCATCAGCCATGGCTTCGGGCGATATGTGCCCTATTGATGGGCCGCGTGTTCCACCTGAAAATCTACCATCGGTGATGAGTGCCACAGATTTTATTTCCATACCTGATATAGCCGAGGTAGGATTTAACATTTCTCTCATACCAGGCCCACCCTTTGGACCTTCATAGCGGATGACTATTACATCACCTTCATCAATTTTCCCATCAAAAATTGCTTCTACACACTCTTCTTCGCTGTCGAATACTTTTGCAGGCCCTTCATGTACCATCATATCTTCTTTAACAGCTCCTTGTTTAACAACAGATCCATTAGGGGCAAGGTTTCCCTTAAGTACAGCAATGCCTCCTTCGACATGTATGGGATCTTCTAGGGTGTGGATGACATTTCCATCTAAAACCCTTGCTTCTGCAATGTTTTCGCCTAAACTTTTGCCTGTACAAGTAATAGTAGTAATATCTAGCTTTTCCTCGATTACTTTTAAAACTGCAGGTATTCCTCCTGCTTTATCTAGATCAAGCATGGTGTGTTCACCTGCAGGACTTAGGTGAGTTATGTGTGGAATTTCTTTGCTCATATCGTTGAACAAATCCAGATCCACCTTAACTCCCTGTTCTTCTAGTTCAAATGCAATTGCAGGAACATGCAGGGCTGTGTTGGAAGATCCTCCCAATGCCATATCCACTGCTATTGCATTTTTAAATGCCTGCTGTGTCATTATCTTGGAGGGGGTGATATTTTTTTCCACGAGTTCGAGGATCTTTTTCCCAGAATCAGATGCTATACTAAGTTTCTTTTTATCAACTGCATGGGCTGTTGCACAGTAGGGTAAACTCATTCCAATGGCTTCGGTAATACATGCCATGGTATTTGCAGTGAACAAACCAGAACAAGAGCCCGGACCTGGACATGCACATCGTTCCAATTCATCAATTTCTTCTTCAGTCATTTTACCTGATGAAACAGCTCCAACTGCTTCATAAACACTTATTAAATCTACATTCTTTCCCTTATATTTTCCTGGAAGCATGGGGCCACCAGTAACAACTATTGCTGGAATATCTAATCTTGCAGCTGCCATGAGCATTCCTGGAACAATTTTGTCACATGTAGGAATGAGTACCAGACCATCAAATTGATGTGCCATGGCCATGCTTTCAACTGTATCTGCAACAATTTCCCTTGATGCAAGGGAGTACTTCATGCCCTCATGATTCATGGCTATTCCATCACAAATTGCCATGGTGTTAAATTCAAATCCAAGCCCTCCTGCCTCTGCAATGCTCTGTTTAACAGTATCTGCAATGGAGTTGAGGTGTACATGTCCTGGAACAATATCTGTATAACTGTTTGCAATACCTATGAATGGTTTTTTCATATCTGCATCGTTTAATCCACAAGCTCTCAAAAGAGATCTGTGTGGAGCTCGATGTAATCCCTTTTTAATAGTGTCACTTCTCATTCGATCACCATGAGTTAATATAAAAATTAATAATTCAGATAAAAAATTTTGTAATTTATTCTGGACTATATTTATATAACAATTTGTAGTACATTTATAATTATCATATCATTTAAAATGAACATTCAAACAATTTAATTTTGTTTGTATAAAAACCTGTTTTCAATAACTACATAAATAAAATTGTTTAAATTTATATTAATGGTTTTCAATATCATTTCTAAATTATGAGATGGAATTGCATAACAATTTTTAAAGTAATTTTATGGAAATAGTAAGAAATCAACAGTTTTTTTAATATAACTAAGGTGGTACAATGAGAATACTTTTGATTCATTCTGATTATTTAAAATACAAAACCAAATCCAAAACAAGGATAGCTGAAGAAATACCTGAGGATAAGAAGCAAGGAGAGTATGAGAATGCTCTTGTGGTATTCACAGCTGTTGAGAAGGAAGACGAAAAAAATCCAGATATCATCGTTGAAAATGCTATTAACGAGATTAAAGATGTATTTGGTAAAGTTGGAGCCGAAATTGTAGCAGTATATCCTTATGCGCATTTAAGTTCCTCTTTAAGTTCTCCAGATATGGCGAAGCAGATTTTAACCAACATGGAAACTGGCCTAGCTAATTTGGGTGTAAATGTCAAGAGGGTTCCTTTCGGATGGTACAAATCATTTGAAGTGGCCTGCAAAGGCCATCCGCTTTCTGAACTTTCAAGAACTATAACTGATGAAAAACCAGAAGATGCTTCTGAAGAATCTAAAGAAGAATCCGAACCAGCAAAATCTGAATTTTACATGCTGTCAGATGGAAAGATTCTAGGGGTTGAAGATTACAATTTCGAAAATAACGATCTTAAGAAGCTGGTCGATTATGAGTTGGGTCGAGGCGAATCCACAGGAGAAGAACCACCCCACGTAAAAATTATGAGGGAGAAACACCTTGCAGATTATGAACCATCTGCTGATGTGGGTCATTTAAGGTGGTATCCTAAGGGCAGGTTAATACGTGATCTTTTAGCAGATTATGTTTACAACTTGGTAACTGAAAGGGGAGCAATGCCAGTTGAGACTCCAATAATGTACGACTTGGCAGATGATGCCATAAGGGTGCATGCTGAGAAATTCGGTGAGAGACAGTACAGAATGGGTACAAAAAACAAGGAATTAATGTTAAGATATGCGTGTTGTTTCGGGGCATTTAGAGTGCTTTCAGATTCCTTTTTAACCTGGAAGAACCTTCCTGTAGGAATATATGAATTATCAACCTACAGTTTCAGATTAGAGAAAAAAGGAGAAGTTGTCGGTCTAAAACGTTTAAGAGGTTTTACAATGCCGGATCTCCACACTGTTTGTGCAGATGTCGACCATGCAATGGTTGAATTTGATGGCCAGATTGACATGTGCAAACAAACAGGAATAGACCTTGAAGTCAACTACGAAGTAATAATGAGGGCAACCAAGGACTTTTTCGAAGAAAACAAAGAATGGGTCTTTTCTTCCGCAGATAAAATAGGGAAACCGGTTTTATTGGAAATTTTACCTGAAAGAAAGCATTATTGGATTGCAAAGATGGATTTTGCAGCAATCGATTATCTTGGAAGGCCAATTGAAAATCCAACCATACAGATCGATGTGGAGAGTGGTGAAAGATTTGGAATAACATACATCGATCCAGATGAGAACGAAGTACATCCCATCATTATTCACTGCAGTCCTACTGGCAGTATAGAAAGGGTAATTTGCAGTTTACTTGAAAAGAGTGCCATTGAAAGAAACTTCAGACCACCTATGTTACCTATCTGGTTAACTCCTTCACAAGTTAGGGTGATTCCAATTGCAGAACGTCATAATGACTATGCGCAGGATATTGTTCAAAAGATAAGGGATCAAAATGTCAGGGTAGATCTCGATGAAAGACATGAAACTGTTGGTAAGAAAATTAGAAATGCAGCAGGAGATTGGGTACCATACGTTATTGTAATAGGTGACAGAGAACTCGAAGGTGGAGCTGTTACTGTTAACGTAAGGGAAACTAATGAAAAGATAGAAATGGATATTGACGAATTAGTCAACAGGATCCACGAAGAAACTAAAGGCATGCCGTTTAGAAAACTTCCACTTCCAATTACATTGGGAAATAGAGTTAATTTCTAATCTCTATCTTATCATTTTTCTATTTTTTTTGGTAGGATCAACCTTTCAGATTTATTTTTCGGGTAAAGATTATTTTTCTTCTATTAATTGAATATAATCCTCAATTGTCTTTGGAAATAGAATTGTTTTAATCTGTTACCCTGTTATGGGCTAGGAATTTGACAAAAATATTTATATTATAAGTTATAAGTTATAATTTAGAACTTATAATAACTAATGGAGGCAGATCACATGGCCGAAATAATAGCAATACTAAATCAAAAGGGGGGCTGTGGTAAAACCACGACTGCAGTAAATTTAGCAGCAGCCCTAGCACTTAATGATAAGCGTGTTCTTGTTGTGGATATGGATCCACAGGGAAATGCAACAACTGGTTTTGGAATACAGAAAAATGAAGTAGATAGCACCATATATTCTGTTTTAACAGGTAACAGTAGTGTTGAAGATGCAACAGTTTCAACCGATATTTCAGGGCTTGATGTTGTACCTAGTAATATTGCTTTGAGTGGAGCAGAAATTGAATTAAGTAAAGAAGTGGGATACCACACCATTTTGGAATTGGCAATGGAAAGTGTGGCTGAAAATTATGACTATATATTTATTGATGTTCCACCTTCACTGGGTATTTTGACTATTAACTGTCTTGTAGCAGCAAATAGTGTAATAATACCAATACAAGCTGAATTTTATGCATTAGAAGGTATGGCAGATTTGTTAGAAGCTATAGGGTTAGTGGAAAGGAGATTAAAAAGTCCTTCTCCAATTAAAGGTATTTTACTCACACTCTACGATTCGAGAACCCGCCTTGGAAGAGACGTATACAGTAATGTTAAGGAGTACTTTGGGCAATCCGAATACGTATTCAAGACTACCATTCCTCGAAATGTTACCCTTGCAGAAGCACCGAGCCATGGTAAACCTTGTATCATATACGATGAGGAATCAAGTGGTTCCCAGGCTTACGTAGATCTGGCCAAGGAAATCATCAAGATCGATGGGACGGTGGACAGTAAATGACTCAGAAAAAAGAAAGCGCCCTTGGAAGAGGGTTAGACGCATTGATACGAGTGGAACCTGAAGATGAGAAATCTGAAGAACCACAAACACAAAAATCCAATGAAAAACCAAGATCTAATACTTCAAATCCAAAAACCAGTAAACGCAAACCAACACCTAAGAAACAAAGGTCCACTAAAAAATCTAAGGCAGTAATTCGAGACAACTCTATTCAAGAAGACCTTGTGGATAGTGTTATCGTTGAAGTCAATAAAAACCCTAGAATATCTTTGTGGTCAGCTAAATCTGCTGCAGTGCTAAGGTTACTAAAAAAGACAAAGCCGGAATTCAGTATTAGTAAAGAAGCATCTGCACTTATTGAAGATGCTGTTAAAGATAAGTATCCTGAACTTTGGGAAGTGTTTGAAGACAAAGATATATGATGTCTTATAACTTATAAGTTCCAACTTATATCTTATAAGTTATAACTTATACTTGTTTTTTTACACGATAATTGCAAGAAATTAACCACTTTAAAGAGTAGTTTGATAAGAATTTTTAAGTTTAACAAATATTTCAGCTTTTTTAATATTTACGCCTATATTTTTAAGTTCTTCTAAACTTTTATATTGTTTTCCACGTTTTCTAGATTCAATAATCCTTCTGGCAGAGATTTTTCCAATACCTGGAACTCTAAGTAGTTCTTTATAAGTAGCTGTGTTGAGCTCAATTGGAAACATGTCCATGTTCGAAACTGCAGTAACATACTTAGGATCCATATCAAGGATCATGTTACCATCCTCTTCAAAGCTCAGTTCTTCCAGATCGAATCCATAGGATTTAACAAGATGATCGGCTTGGTAGAGTCTTCCAGTTCTTAGAGGAGCAGGTTCTTCATGACCTTCCAGAGGTGTACCCTCCATGGAATTGAAAGCACTGAAATAGCTTCTTCTAATATCCATTTTTTTATAAAGCCAATTTACTCTCTTTAAAATATCAGAATCTGATTCATGTGAGGCCCCAACTATGAATTGTGTGGTGTGGCCAGAGGGTGCTAGGTTCTCATCCCTTTTCATTAGTCTTTTGATCCATGCCATCCTCCTCAATATATCAGTGTTAAAATTTTTGGTTGAGGATAGTTCGTTGAACCCTTCAGAAGTAGCTGCTTCAATGTTTATACTGACACGATTAGCAAGGCTCATGGCTCTTTTAATCATGTCATAAGAGGATCCTGGTAATATCTTCAAATGAATGTAACCCTGATAACCATGATCCATCCTGAGCTGCCTTGCGACTTCAACCATGTTTTCCATAGACACGTCAATATCTCCCGGAACCCCTGAACTCAAAAAAAGACCTTCAACCAACTTGTTATTGTAGTATTCGAGAAAGATGGATGTCAGTTCTGAGGGAGATAGTTCCACTCTATTGAATTTGTTGGCACAGTTATTGACACAGTAGGTACAATCATTTGAACATTTATTGGTCATTAAAACCTTGAAAAGCGGCATGCAAACTCCGTTAGGATTAGTTGCATTATAGACTCCGGGTAATTTCTCAGAAAAAAAATTGTCAGGATTGTAATTTCCATAATTACATCTGTCGTATTTGGCAGATTCTCCAAGAATTTCCATTCTTCTAACTCTGTTCATTACAAAAAATATTATGAGTTGATATTAATTATAATTTTTCAAAAATAATCAAATTATAAATAAGATCAACACTTACTAAATAGTATGAGAGCCGTTATAGCAGGAACAGGAAGTGCAGTTGGTAAAACAACAATTTCTACGGGCATAATGAGCGCCCTTTCTTCTGAGTACAATGTCCAACCCTTTAAAGCCGGTCCTGATTATATAGATCCAACTTATCATGGTTTAGCCACTGGAAATGTTTCAAGGAATCTAGATTCTTTTTTCATGTCAGATGGTCAAATTCGCGAAGCATTTGAAAGGGGAATAAATAGCTCTAAATCAGATATGGGAATAATTGAAGGTGTCAGGGGTCTTTATGAAGGTATAAGTCCTTTAGGTGAAGTGGGCAGCACAGCATCTGTAGCAAAAGCCCTAAATGCACCAGTGATCCTGATTCTAAACTCGCGAAGTCTTGTTAAAAGTGCTGCTGCAGTAGTTATTGGATTTAAAACACTTGATCCGTCAATACGGATAGATGGGGTTATTTTAAACTACGTGAAAAATAAAAAACACTATTTAAAAACCAAGGAAGCCGTGGAAAAACTCTCAGACACTCCTGTGATAGGGGGCATACCTAGAAAAGAAGCTATAACAGTAGAACAACGACATCTGGGGTTGGTACCCGCTGTAGAACGTCAAAATATTCTCCAATCCATTGAGAAATGGGGAGAAGAAATGACCAACAACATAGATCTAGATGCCCTAATAGCTATAATGAAAAATTCCGGTGATCTACCTCGTGGAAGGGAACCAATTTGGGAGGAAGGAAATAAGAAACCCGTTAAGATAGGGGTAGCAATGGATGAGGTGTTCACGTTCTACTACAAAGAAAACATCGAATCTTTAGAAGCAAATAAAGCTAAAATTATCCCATTCAGCCCGATCCATGATGAAACAATTCCTGATGTGGATGGATTGTACATTGGAGGGGGTTACCCGGAAATATTTGCCAAGGAACTATCAAGAAACAGTTCTATGAGGAAGTCCATACTTAAGTTTCATAACGATGCCCATCCCATTTATGCCGAATGTGGGGGGCTGATGTATTTATCCAATTCTATAAATGGTCATTCAATGTGCAATGTTTTTAAATATCCTTCAAAAATGACAAAGAATGTTCAAGCATTGAGTTACGTTATTTCAGAAGCGCAAAATGATAACATCATTTTAAACAAAGGGGAACAGTTTAAAGGTCACGAATTCCACTATTCAAAGATCGAGGTAGATGGAAACAATCCTAAATATGCCTTTAAAATATTAAGGGGTCGTGGAATAGATGGTTCTAATGATGGTTTAATGGAAAACAACACAGTTGCAAGCTATGTTCATACCCATGTAGCTGCATGTCCCCAGTTTGGTTTAAATTTTGCAAGGAACTCACACAACAAAGATTCATAACCAGAAGGTAAGTGGAGATGACAATGAAAATAGCAGTTTTAGCAGAAATGGCACCAGCAAAAGCATTTGTACCGATTATTCAACAGCTAGATGCGGATGTCATTGGATTAACCCATGGCCACGGAGTCGAAGAAATACTGGGTAACTACTGTACAGAAATACATTCCATTGGCCAGAGTAGGGGGCATGGTGCTAAAAAACGTTCCAACTCTAAGATTGCTACTTTGGTAATGGAGGATGTCTGGCGAGTCATTAAATTCCTAAGAGGTAGGGATATTGATCTTTTAATGACATGTGGAAATGCAGGGGATGTCCGAAAAGGGATTTCTGCAGCCAAAATCCTTAGAATACCCAACTTACACATCGAACAAGACATTTACAACCCAATAGAAATGTTGGCATTTTCAAATTTAGTCACTGTTCCATCTCCTGAATACAAAGAGTATGTCGAAGCTAGATATGGCCTCAAAAATGTGCATTCAATTGGAGGCTATCCCATGGCAGTTTATGTGGATTCACTTGAAATGGAAGATTCTGATTCTGTTAAAACTAAATATTCAGTAGATGAATTTTATTTACTTGTTTTAGGGGGAGATGTGAAGGGGGAAGATGTCCCAAATATTATACGCCAAGTGGAAAGTCTCAATACAAATATACTTGTTGTCCCATTTAGATTCAGCGAATCTTATGTTAAATCCTTCATAAAATCTCCGAATTTAAAGGTTTTAGAGGGATATGTTGAGTTACCTGGACTTATGGAGGCATCTAAGGGAATAATATATGGTGCGGGTATGGGCTTAACCATTGAAGCCGGAGTACTTTCCACCCCTGCAGTTAAAATAGCTGGATTTCACAGGAAACATGCAAGTGTGGATCTGGCCCATGAAATTGGGATCGAAGTTGCTGAAATAAAGGATATTGCAGATGCAGTCTTAGAAATAAAAACTCCCAACGGTAGAAAATTAGTAGATGATGGTAAAACTGCCGTTAAAAACACTTTAGAAATCATACAAAATTTTGATAAGCTCAAAACCACAT
This sequence comes from Methanobacterium lacus, assembly GCF_000191585.1. NCBI lineage: Archaea > Methanobacteriati > Methanobacteriota > Methanobacteria > Methanobacteriales > Methanobacteriaceae > Methanobacterium > Methanobacterium lacus. The sequence continues at coordinate 76,742 of NC_015216.1, read as the reverse complement.
CAAGTGGTATTCAAAGCTTTAGAAGCATATGGAATGCCAGATCCGAATTTAAATAAATATTATGCTCTAAATTTATCAATTAAACTTATATTTGCGAGTTAATTTGTTTTAGACATTAATTTAGGATTAGATTCCGTGTTGAATTGATTTATTCCTAAATTTAAAGGATCAGTATAGGTACATCAAATCTAATTTTAGTTCTCTTTATATCGTCCTTCTCAACACCTATAAAAGCTTAGTCAAAAAAATTAAATCAAAAAATACTTATTAGATCATTTGAATAGCAAGTCTGGTGATAAAATGGTTGTAAAAATAGGAATCATTAAATGCGGTAACATCGGTACCTCCCCAGTAATTGACTTATTACTTGATGAGAGGGCTGACAGACCAAACATAGATACTTGTGTAGTTGGTTCTGGGGCTAAAATGAACCCAGAAGAAATCGAGAAGGCTGTACCATTAATGTTAGAAATGGACAGAGATTTTGTTATATTCATAAGCCCAAACCCAGGTGCACCAGGCCCTGCTAAAGCTAGAGAATTATTATCTGCAGCAGACGTTCCTGCAATCATAATTGGTGACGCTCCAGGATTAAGATCCAAGGACGAAATGGATGAACAAGGCTTAGGCTACATCATCGTCAAAGCAGACCCAATGATAGGTGCAAGGAGAGAATTCCTTGACCCAACAGAAATGGCATCTTTTAACTCCGATGTAATTAAAGTGTTAGCTTTAACCGGAGCATACAGAGTAGTTCAGAACACAATCGATGCTGCAGTAACTGCAGTTGAATCTGGAGAAACTCTCGAACTCCCTAAAGTTGTTATAACAAGGGATAAAGCTGTCGAAGCAGCTGCTTTCGGTAGCCCATACGCAAAAGCAAAAGCAATGGCTGCATATGAAATAGCAACCAAAGTGGCAGACATAGATGTCGAAGGATGTTTCATGGTTAGGGACGCTGAAAAGTACATACCTTTAGTTGCATCTGCTCACGAAATGTTAGGTGTAGCAGCTAAATTAGCATCTGAAGCAAGGGACATAGAAAAAGCTAACGACACCGTTGTAAGGACTCCTCACGGTGGAAAAGGCCAGACTCTAAGTAAAGTCGCTTTAGCTGACAAACCAGAATAAACATACTCTAAAACGGCCAACTTTGGTCGTTTAAATATTTTTTTTTGAATTAGATTATTTTTAGATTTTCTCAATAATTTTACAGGTGTAGCATGATAGAGGATCTTATTGAAAGATTGTACGAAGCAGCTAGCATGAATAGATGGAACGATCATATCCGGCCAGTAGAATTAACAGAATTAGATAAACAAGCACATAAAATGGTTTTAGCATATGTAATTGCCAAATTTGAGGAAAAAGATCGAAATGCTGATGTAAACTGGCAAAAACTCATCGAAGGCGGTATTTTTGAATTTTTACACAGAACCATATTAACTGATTTGAAACCTCCGATATTCCACAAGATGATGGAGGAAAAGGCCAAGGATCTAAACGATCATGTAATATCAAAATTGAAAGGGGATTTCAAAGGTCTTAAACCCCAATTTGAAGCTAATTTTAAACGTTATCTATTTGATACTGAATATTCCAAATTTGAAAGAAAAATACTCAAAGCTGCACATTATTTGGCTACAAACTGGGAGTTTAGAATCATTTATCATTCATCTCCATTTATTTATGGCATTGAAGACACTAAAGCAGAGATAGAAAATCAGATCGAGGATCATTACGATCTAATAGGTGTTCAGAAACTGTCGCTTGAAAAAAAGTCATTTGGATTCATAGATCTCTGTGGTCAGCTCAGGTTTCAAGAGAGATGGGCCCATTCTCCGCGTGTTCCAAAAACTTCGGTTTTAGGGCACATGTACATAGTTGCAATAACTTCTTACCTCTTTTCACTTGAAAATGAGGCATGCCCAAAGAGACTTTACAACAATTTCTTTGCAGGACTCTTCCACGACCTTCCGGAGGTGCTTACGAAGGATATAATATCTCCTGTTAAAAGTTCTGTTAAGGGACTTGAAGATTTAATTAAAGAATTTGAAGAGAATCAAATGAAAACAAGACTACTTCCCCTCTTACCTGTATCATGGAGAAGGGAAATGAACTACTTCACTAAGGATGAGTTTGTAAACAAGGTAAGGGTAGAGGATTCCATTAAGAAGGGGATCGATTTTAAAGAAATTAACCGAAAGTACAATAAAAATGAATACTATCCCTTGGATGGGGAATTGATCAAGGCTTGTGATAAACTAGCAGCATTCATAGAAGCAGACCTGTCAATAAAACATGGCATCACTTCAAAAAAGTTAGAAGAAGGAAGAATGGACATTTATAAGAAATTTAAGGGAAAAAAGATATCTGGTATTGATTTTGGATACTTGTTTGATTACTTCTTTAAAAGAACATTCACAATGGAATCGAACCCTTAATTGATATTGTGGAGGGAATATTCCATATTTTTTTATTAATGGATTTAGTAGGAAGTGAAAAACCTAGGATTTACTCTGTAATATTTTTGGAGTTTTCTGATTTTGGGTCCTTGAATTTTCCGGCGAATAGTGGAAATATTTCCCCATATTTTTCATTCTCAACATCTTTGGTAATTAACCTCATTTGACCTAAAAATTTCATACCTTGCAGATCCAAATTTTCCCTCATTTGAATGGTAGCTTTTTGGGATCTATTCCCTCCAGAAGTAATAAAGACTCCAAATTCTTTGTCTTTAATATTTTTTAAATCAAACATGTACTGGTTAACAGCAGCTGGAGTTTTACCAGCCCAAACAGGACAGCAAAGAATCAATTTATCGTAATTCATGAGGTCTGTCTGGCAGGGTTTTATTGTTGCCTTTTTCTCCCTTATGGAATCTAAGATTTTAAGTAGATACCATCTGTCTTTTTCAGTTTTTATCTCAGTTAGATCGGCACCTATTTCTTTTTGCAATTTTTTTGCAACTTTCAATGTGTGCCCTGAATAGGAGTAACAAGCAATTAGAGTTTTCATCTTTTCCAGTTCCTTTTACAACGCACCTTTGGTAGATGGTAGTGAATCGTGTTCGATCAAAGAAGCATCCTTAAGAGCACGTGCAAATGCCTTAAATAAAGCTTCTATTTTATGATGATCATTTTCTCCTTCGATTTTGGCGTTGATATTAATTTTTGCAGAATTCGCAAAGGATTCAAAGAAATGTTCAACATTTTCTGTGCTCATATCTCCAACTTTAGGTTTTTTGAATTCGAAATCTAATACTGCATAGCTCCTTCCACTAATGTCAACTGCTACGGTGGCCAATGCATCATCCATAGGGATGAGTGCATGAGAAAATCTTTTAATTCCCCTTTTTGTCCCAATTACTTCGTTATACGTTTCTCCAAGAAGTATTCCCACGTCTTCGATTGTATGATGATCATCGACTCCAATGTCTCCATTGGCATGGATGGTTAGATCTATAAACCCATGTCTGGCAAAGGAATTTAACATGTGATCGAAGAATTCGATTCCTGTGTTGATGTCGTAGTCACCGTTACCATCTAAATTCATGGTTACGCTGATATCAGTTTCTGATGTTTTTCTATTCAGAGTCTTTTTTCTCATTTGGTTCATCTCTAATTACCTGTATAGCACCTTCAGGACATTTTCCTGCACATATTGTACATAAATGGCAGAATTCAAGGTTTGTTGCCATGGCCTTCTTTTTTACATCCCATATTTTAGCACCCTTGGGACAAGCTTCTTTACATATTCCACATCCGGTGCACTTGTCTTCATCTACAATGATCTTCATGTAACATCTTCCTTATAACTTATAACTTATTACTTATAACAGTTTAATCGCACATTTTTTTTAAGGCCAATTAGGCTTTAAATTTAAGTTTAACCTTCACTTTAAATCTATTTTGTTATAACTTATAACTTATTTCTTATAACTTATAATTAATTTTCATTGAAATTTAGGTTTGATTCTCTTCAACTACTTCTTTATTTCGAAGTTTTCAATGAAATTGCTAAATCTTTTGACAGTTTTTCTGAGACTCTTGAATCCTTCTTCGTCCTGTTTCACACCTTCGAGGGTGTCTTTAGACCAAAAGTTAGCCCCCATATTGGCACCATAGGCACCACCACTAACTGGGATTGCACCAGTTAATATAAAAAAGGTCATTATCTGTTGTATTGCAAGCTCTTGACCACCAATGCGGTCACCACCTACGGCTATGGCCATTCCTACTTTATATCGCAGAAAATCAAAGTCGCGTGCTCCCAAAGCTCTGCAACGATCCATAACAGCTTTAAGCTGAGCACTTAAACCCCCGTTGTATACTGGCGTGGCCATGATAATGCCTTCTGCTTCTGTGATAAGTGGATAGATATCCTGCATATCATCATCTACTACGCACTCTTTGTGTTTCATACAGTAGTCACAATGTCTACATGGACTAATATTTTTACCACGCAAACTATAAAATTCTGTTTCAAAACCTTTTTCATCAAGCATTTGCAATGCTTCGTTTAAAACGTGATGAGTTGCCTGTTTTCTTGGACTTCCACATATTCCTAATACCTTCATGAAATTACTCCAATAATAGTTTTTGGCTTAATACGGTTGTTATTGTTTATATATTAGTTTTTGGTACTAAATAATGTTCCATCTGAAATTATTTTTTTCATTTGGTATATACAGTACTGTTCTTTCTGGAATAAATTTATTACTCCTCATTTTAGATTGGTAACATTATCATGTATTTAGTTAATACTAACTTATAATTTTCTAAATGAAGAATACGTAATTAAGCCCCATAGTTTAGTTAAACAAATAAATTATGTAATTATGGCCATAATAAGCTAGAATATAACTAATTTAAGATTAAATGGGTTAAAATCGAATAATTTTTAAATTCTGGATAAATTTGTGTTACAGTTTAATTTACTTAAACCAATTCAATTTTTTTTTAAGATGAAATGGGGGTGAAGTGGTAAAGATGCGAGTTGGCTGGATTTACATGATTTGCCCAGCTTCTCTTCGTTAAGTGAAGAGAACTTCTTAGTTATAACAGTCGATTTTATCAAGGTGCTCTATGATTCGGGTACGGTATCAGTTTAATCCAAAATTCTAGTAGGGTTCTTCCATAAAAGTACAGACTCAAATTTAGAGCTGTTCCACTATTTTTTTTTAAACTGTATTCTGACTTTAATAAAACATTAAAAAAAACTACTGAATGATGGATCTATCACAACTACTAATTTGAACACTAGACTAATCCATTTTTTTTAGTTAGGATCCATTATTTTGGTTTAAAATATCATTCAGAATTATTTTATTATGTACATTCCTAAAATGCCAAATTGGGTAAATAGGTACATTGCCAAGTATTGTAAACAAACAACCGTTGATAGTGTTGCTAGGATAAATATATATTCTGGTGTTCCGAATTTTCTCCTTGTATCAGAGTATAAATGGGATTTATCTGAGTAACCCCTACTTGCCATGCTCATGTAGATAGTTTCACCCCTTTCAAACGCTCTAAGAAACATCATGGCCACTGTGTATCCAAGTTGCTTCATCCTCCAAGTGTATGGAAGTTTTTTATTAAATGCATCGAAGCATCGTGTTTTTTGGGCGTGCATTATCCTATTGAGTTCGTCAAAGAACATGAATAAAAATCTGATCATTAGACTAAAAATTAGGGCAAATTCACGGGGCATTCCTAATTTTCTAAAGGATTCTACAACCTCTTGCATAGGGCTAATTGACGACAAGATCACTATGGAAGTGAGTGCAACAACGAGCCTCGACATGAGGAGTACTGCCCAGAGTAATCCTGCATCAGTTATATGTATTCCAAATGCTCCGGACCAAATAATGATACCGGGGTGGATGAATGGTTGGAATGCAATTATAAAACCTCCAAATGGTAAAAGCAGTAAAATTCTTGTTAAAGAAGTTTTAAATGAAATATTAGATATGTACATCAAAATAAGTAGGTATATTTCTAGGAATATTAAGACGAGGATTTGTGTTGAAAATACAGAATATACAATAATGAATATCAATAAGACTAATTTGACTCTACCATCTATTGCATGCAAAGGACTTTTTTTATTAGTTTCTGTTTCAAGCTGAAGAATTGAACTTACTCCATTCATAAAGATTTACTCCTTTTTTTGAATAGTACTGCATTGTTCCCATCACTTCGTTGCAATCTTAATAATTATTACTAATTTAGAGGATTTAAGGGCATAATTATTACATTAAGACTCATAATAACTGTTTTAGTTAAATAGATTAGAATCATTCATAATATAAGTTTAACCCTTAGTATTATTCTTGATAAATATTTCTGTAAAATAGTAATAATCAAACATTTCGTTTTTAAAAGAATAAGAAAAAATAGAATGGAATCATTCAGATTCCTTAGGTTTTCTTCTTTTCAAGACATATGCTACGGCAAATCCTACTCCTAAAGCAATTAAGATTCCTATTGCAAGTGCCACTACTTCTGCAAGTGGACCATCTCCAAGTGCAGCTACATAATAATCCTGAAATGGAGCTTGGTATCCAAGTCCGTCATCTGAAACAGCAAGGTTTTCAGCAGATTTTTCTAAACCATCTGGATTGGGGGAAGCTAAAAATGGGGATAAAACTGCAATTATCAAACAGACAATTACTCCACCAATTATTAAGGTTTTATCTTTTTTATTCATTATGATGCCACCTCCCCTGTTTCAGTATCAATATCTTCCACTCTTCTTTTTCTGTTCCATCCAAGTAAATCTGGTCTTAGTTTTTCAAGGGCCATTATTACAACCACAGTTAGCACAGCTTCGATGATTCCTATGAAAGCATGGTATAGTCCCATGAAGATTAATCCTGCTCCGAGTGGGAATGTTCCAGCCAACCACATTTCTACTGCCACAGCTTCGGCAGCTAAGAATATGGATAGCCACGATGCAATTGCAATTGCAGGATATTTTCCAATTGGTTTTCTAAGGGCTTTAAAAACGTAAAGTCCTGTAAATCCTCCAATTATCCCCATGTTAAGTACATTCGCTCCTAAGGCGGTTACTCCTCCATCTCCAAAGAATATGCCTTGTACTAGTAACACTAAAGTAAATACAATTATGGCGGCCTCGGGGGCACAGAATACAATTGCTACTAAAGCTCCGCCCACCATGTGTCCACTTGTACCGAATGGTATGGGCATGTTCATGGACATGATAGCGAATATACCTGCAGCTAAAACTGCCATCAAAGGGACCATTTTTTCATCAAGATTTTTTCTAGCCCATTTCTGGGAGAAGTACAATGCAACTATCAATATTACGTAGTAAATAGCACATTGCCACAAGGGTATAAATCCGTCAGGTATATGCATTTAATTCCTCCTTAATTTTTTACTACGTTAAAGAGTATTTGAATGGTAATACTATGCCTCAATTTTATTAAGGAATCGTAATACCTCTGTAAACGTACTTTAACGCCTTTAAATCACAATAAATGCTTTTGGCTAATATAATATATATCTATTGGTTGTTATTACTTAATTAATCTTTTATGTTTCAAATTTATTACTGAATGATTAATAGTTGGACATTATTTTAATGATTGTTATTAATTAACTGATAATTTTGAATTAATTTGGAAGTATGTAAAATTTATTGTGGGATTTCAAAAGAAATTTTTTAATTTCCATGAAATTTAGTATTATTACATTTGAATGCATTAACAGTGATTTCGTAATAAATTATCTCAGTTAATAATTCATTTAAAGATGTAATAACTACTGGAAAAATTAAGAATAAAATCAAAATTATTATTTTAAAAAAAAGAAATATTAATCGATCTGTTTAGATCGATTCGTCTTCGTCCATTGCAAGTCTCATTGTATCTGGATCCTGAGGCATGCGGTCAAGGAAGTCTTGAGCAGAACGTCTAACATCTCTGGAACCTATTATGTACCTTCCAACAACGATTATATCTGCGTCACTATCAATTGCCTTGTCAACACGATCAGGTGTAATTCCACCGGCCACTGCAACTAGTTTGCCTTCACCGAGTATGGATTTGATCTGGTGGATGTTACCCCATTCTGTAACTTCAGCTAATTCTTCTCCCCTCTCTGCCTGCATAGTTTCTAGATCAACATTTCTGTGTAGAAGAACGATGTCTGGTTTGAACTGGACAGCTTCAAGTTTTTCAACGAAGTTTTCCACGTTCATCATGTCGAGTATGGAATAAATTCCCTGTTTTTTGGCTTCATGTATAGCTTTTTCAATGGATTCAACAGTTCCAAGTCCAGATATTGCAATTGCATCTGCTGTTTCATCTGCAGCCATTTTAACTTCAATACGGCCTACATCTAATGTTTTAAGATCTGCTATAATGAATGCGTCTTTCTTAAGTTCCCTTATCTTACCAATGATTCCAACACCGAACTTCTTAACAAGTGGAGTTCCTGCTTCTATCAGGATTCTTTCTCTGTCAGGAAGGGTTTTGATAATTCTTTCCATTTCTTCCATGTTGTCAAGGTCCAATGCAACCTGGAGATAAGGTGGGTTCCACAGTCTTGTGACTTTGAATCCCATTATTGGGTGAGTTCCACGATCTTTTTCTGCTAATACTTTTTTAACTGATGGATATCCTTCCATTGCCCTTTGAATTGCCAATTTTGTAGCTCCATAGTTATACTGGTAAATTTTACGGAAATCCTTTGCACCAGGATGTATAAACACATTTGCTATTATGACTATGTCTTCCACATCTTCCTTTGGTATTATTCCTTCGTCCACTGCATCTGCAACTGCGCGACCCACAGCTGTCTGTGCAGGGCCGAAAATCTTGTCAGCATCTTCCAAGTCCCTAACAGTTACCTTTGGAACTATGAGTGTTGCAGGTTTAGTGAGTAAGTTTGGTCTAATAACCGATAAGAGTGGTGTGTGTCCTATTGACATACTGGCCATGTTGTTAACAAATGCTGTTCCAACAGGTCCATTTTTGTCTCCAATTACTAAATCAACGTGAGCTATTTCGTTGCCATTTCCTATTAAGGCTTCCCCTATTTGATACATACTAATTATCCTCCATCTTTATCTATTAATTTTATAGATCGAATCCTATAAATAAATATTTCAAATTTATATATCGAACATTAAGTTTCGATAAAACAGTTTCTAATATGGAATTATATTATGAATATGATCTTAAAGAAATGAGTAGTTTGTTAATTTTAAAAAAAAGAGTAGTGGGGATTTTACTGTGTTAAGTGTCCCTCTATGAAGTCGTCGTATCCCTGAAGATCCAATAGACCATGGCCAGAGAAAGTGATCATGATATTCTTTTCTTCTCCAGTCTTTTTGCATTTATTTGCTTCATCTATTGCGACTTTTATGGCGTGACAGGTTTCAGGTGCAGGTATGACTCCTTCTGTATTGGCAAATAGCTTACCTGCTTGGAATAATTCTGTCTGGTTTACAGTTCTTCCTTCGACAAGTCCTTGGTTAACTAGTAATGCCACTAAAGGTGCCATTCCGTGGTATCTTAATCCTCCTGCATGCACTGATGGTGGGACAAATTCATGACCCAATGTGTACATCTTCATGAGGGGAGTTAATCCTGCAGTGTCACCGTAATCGTATTTGTACTCCCCCTGTGTTAAGGTTGGACAGGAAGCAGGCTCTGCAGCTAGGAACTGGCAGTCTAGGTCTCCGGAGAGTTTGTCTTTCATGAATGGGAAAGCTGCTCCACCAAAGTTACTTCCTCCTCCAACACATCCAACTAGGATATCTGGTTTTTCATCAATTTTAGCGAACTGTTTTTGAGCTTCAAGACCAATCACTGTCTGATGGAGTAGAACATGGTTTAATACACTGCCGAGAGTATAAAATGCACTATCATCGTTGAAGGCATCTTCCATAGCTTCTGAAATTGCTATTCCAAGGGATCCTGGATGGTTTGGATCTTCTGCTAGAATTTTTCTTCCGAATTCTGTTCTGTTACTAGGGGAAGGGAGTACTTCGCCATCGTATAAGTGCATTACAGTTTTACGGTATGGTTTTTGTTTGAATGAAACGTTTACCATGTAGACGGTACAATCCAATCCTAACAATGAACATGCCAGGGATAATGCTGATCCCCATTGTCCTGCACCAGTTTCGGTGGTTAATCTTTCAGCACCTGCTTTTTTAGCGTAGTATGCCTGTGCAATTGCGGTATTGAGTTTGTGACTGCCCACAGGGGACTGATCTTCACGTTTGTAGTAAATTTTTGCAGGAGTATCTAGGTACTTTTCGAGTCCTGTAGCTCTGAAGAGGGCAGAAGGTCTTCCAATCTGTTTGTAAACTTTCCTAACTTCTTTTGGAATGTCTATCCATCTTTCTGTGGACATTTCCTGTTGAAGAACATACTTAGAAAATAATTTTGGCAAATTGTCAATTTGATGGCCTTCCTCTGTTTGTGTTGATGGGGGAAGTTCCACAGGAAGATCTGCAGCTATATTGTACCATTTTTTCGGTGTTTCCTTTTCTGAAAGAGTTATTTTATACATTTAACCACCTATTATATTTTTTTTAAATTTAAAGACGTAATTCATGAATTAATCAAAATATTAGATTTTGTCTAAAAGAATTTTCGCCTCAAATCAGTTGAATAATTTATATTTTGTGCCCTACTTAAACCTTTGTTGTACATATCTGTACATAGATTTTTTGATAATTTAATATATGATCTGTAACAAAGTATAGGAGCATGAAGATATTGGCAGTGGATATAGGTGTAGGCACCCAGGATATTATGTTGTACGACTCAGAAGATACAATAGAAAATTCGTTTAAAATGGTAATGCCATCTCCAACCAGGATAATTGCAGAGAAAATAAGAAACCATCACAACGATATTTTTATCAAAGGAAGTACCATGGGAGGAGGCCCAATCAACAAGGCCATAAAAAATCATTTGGATCGCGGTTATAAAGTAATAATGACAGAAAGTGCAGCAATAACTGTTAGGGACGATCTAGATCGGGTGAGACAATTTGGAATAACCATAATACCTGATAATGAAAAACGTCCTGAACTGGGCTCTGTTGAATTAAAAGACATAGATCTAGATGCAATAGAAGGAGCATTCTCCAAGTTTGATGTGGAAATGGACTTTGACGAGTTGGGAATTGCTGTACAGGATCATGGATACATGCCTGGAATGGGGGATAGAAACTTCAGATTCATGAAGATCAAAGAAAAACTGGATGTTCCCCGAAGTCCTGAAGAATTTGCTTACCATGGTGATGTTCCAGAATATTTCTCACGAATGAATGCGGTGGTAAAATCTTTAAAAGGTTATAAACCAACCATGATGGACTCTAAATTTGCATCAGTGTGTGGTGCTACTTGTGATGATTATGTGAAGGATCTTGAAAGTTACATTGTCATGGATATTGGAAACGGTCATACGCTTGCAGCTGCCTGTGAAGAAGGAAAAATTATTGGTGTATTTGAACACCACACAAGGGCTCTTACACCAGACAAACTGAAAAGTTTGGTGTTAAAACTTGAAAAAGGTACCATCACACATGAAGAAGTTCATGATGATGGGGGTCATGGAGCATGGGTTACAGGCCCCATGAGTAAATGCGAGTGCATTGTTGCTACAGGACCATTGAGAGAGTTGTTGAAAAAAACTGATTTAAAGGTTCACAACGCAGCCCCTGCAGGTGATGTGATGATGACAGGTCCAGTGGGTCTTATTAAATCAATCATTAGGAAATAATAGTACAGCTAAGGAAAAAATAAAAGGTTTAAACATGATATTTGACCCCCATATACACAGTACATATTCGAGCGATTCTACAGCTTCACCTAGGGATATTATCAAACGGGCAAAAAAGATTGGGTTAGATGCCATCGCAGTGGCAGATCACAACACCATCAAAGGATCCCTAGTTACAATTGAGGAAGCCAAAGATTTTGAAGACTTTGTTGTGGTCCCTGCAGTTGAAGTAAGTTCAAGCAAAGGTCATATTGTGGCGCTTGGAATTAAAGAAGATGTTGAGAAGGGTTTGTCTCCAGAGGATACCGTTGAAAAAATCCGTTCATTGGGCGGTATTGCAGTAGCAGCACATCCATTTGTTAGTTACAGGGATGGTTTATGTGATAGTGTTAAAGAGTTGGATATCGATGCAATTGAAACCTTGAATTCAAGGTACATATTTGGATATTCCAACTGGAAGGCAAAAAATCTTGCGGAACGTCGAAACCTTCCTGAAATAGGTTCAAGTGATGCTCATTTCATAGGTGCAATCGGTAGTTGTGTAACAGAATTTGAAGCTGATTTTTCATATGAATCCATTATTGAAGCGATATTATCCGGGAAAACCAATGTATATGGGGACAGAACACCGTTGCCCCTTATTTTAAAAGAAGTGATAAACAAGAAGATCAAAAAAATTGGATGAACTGTGATTATTAACAGTTTATACAAAATTTTATAGCATTAAGATCCATATTAGAACCATGATACCTCAAATCATGCAGTATATCCGGGAAAATTTCATATATTTACACCCTGGTTACACTACACTTAACACCGTTGTTTTTGGATTAATACTTGGTATTTCAATTCTTTTGATTATAAAGATGTTTAAGTATATTGAGAAAGATCCAGCTGATCTGATAATACCTCTCACACCATTCATATTCTTTGGGTCAGGTGCCCGTGCCCTTGTTGATAACAACATTTATCCACTCACCTACCTTCTGGTAACACCCGGAATATACCTCTTAACAGGTTTCATAGCCATAATAACCGTATTATCTGCATACTTCATCGAGAAAAAAACTCAGATTGATTATAGGTACATAATTTTTGGTGTGGGTGCGGTGATATGCATACCCAACATAATCTTCTTGGGTCCAATCAATGTTGTAGCTGCACTTCAAGTCCTTGGTATTTGGGCTTTAATATCTTCCATATTTGTGTTGCTTCGAAACAAATGGTCCTTACTCAGCAACAAAATCAACTTAACCGTCTTAATGGCCCACCTTTTCGATGCATCTTCAACGTATGTGGCAGTTGACTTTTATGGGTACAGTGAACAACATGTGCTTCCAAGTGCATTAACTGGACTGGTAGGAACCGCCGCTGTGATGTTTCCGTTAAAAATAGCTGTGATATTGGCAGCGTTATATGTTATAGATAGTTATATCGAAGACAAGACAATTGCAAACATGTTGAAGTTGGCAATATTTATTTTAGGATTTGCCCCTGGTTTGAGAAATTTCTTGAGTCTGATAATGGGAACTGCATTATAAAAAATTATTCAACAACAACTTTTTTTTATAGTTTAAGATAAACTATTAATATAAAATGTCAACCAAAAGAGGTCTTTCAATGTACATAGAAACAGTCAAACAGACTATGAATCTTCCAGATACCGTTAAAATTCTGGACACTACCCTAAGGGATGGGGAACAAACACCTGGAGTAGCCCTAACTGTAGATGAAAAGATAAGAATAGCTAAAAAGTTAGATAAATTGGGTGTTAACACCATGGAAGTTGGATTTCCAGCTGCATCAGATGGTGAAGTTAGAGCTACAAAAGAAATTTTAAAACTTGAACTTGACTCCCGAGTTTGTGGTTTGGCAAGACCTTTACGTGTTGATTTAGATGCTGCAATAGACTGTGGTGTGGATTACATTCACACGTTTATAGGGACTTCTCCATTACACCGAGAGTACAAGTTAAAAATGGATAAGGAAGAAATTTTAAATAAGTCTGTAGAGGGTGTTGAATACATAAAGGATCATGGAATAACTGCTGAATTTTCAGCAGAAGATGCTACACGTACTGAATTTGATTATCTTAAAGAAGTGTATCTGGCTGTTGAGGATGCTGGTGCAGATTTCATAAACGTACCAGATACAGTTGGAGTAATGATCCCGTCTTCAATGAACTATTTAATTACTGAACTGAAGAAAATATTGAAAACTCCCATCAGTGTTCATTGTCATGATGATTTTGGGCTGGCTGTTGCAAATTCCCTGAGTGCGGTAGAAGCAGGTGCAAGTCAAGTGCATTCAACCATAAATGGATTAGGGGAGCGGGCAGGAAATGCTTCTTTAGAAGAGGTTGTAATGGCTTTAACATCTCAATATAATATTAAAACATCTATAGATACAAAACTATTAGTTGATACCTCTGAATTTGTATCAAGGATAACTGGTATTAAAATGCCTCCAAACAAGGCAATAATTGGGGAGAATGCATTTGCACACGAGGCCGGAATCCATGTCCATGGTGTCCTTCAAAATGCAGAAACTTACGAACCAATCACACCAGAAATGGTTGGCCATACCAGAAGAATAGTCCTTGGAAAACACACAGGGGCAAATGCTATAAAGGCCAAACTTGATGAGTATGGCATTGAACTCAATGAAGATCAGTTCATAAGGGTTTTTGATCAGGTTAAAAGGCTTGGAGACAAGGGTAAATGCGTAACAGATGCTGATCTAAAGGCAATGTCCGAGACTGTGCTTGGAAAGGCCCACAAAGAAATTGTCAAACTCGAGGGCTTCTCAGTAATGACTGGTGATAATGTAATGCCAACAGCAACAGTAAAGCTTGATATCAACGGCAAAGTTAAAACAGCTGCAAAAACAGGAGTAGGTCCAGTAGACGCAGCTATAAATGCAATACAAAGCTTAGTAGGGGAGACAGCAGATATTGAACTCAAAGAATATAATATTGAAGCAATAACTGGTGGAACTAATGCTCTAGCTGAAGTATTTGTTATTATGGGTGATAAGAAGGGCAACAAGGCAACTGGAAGATCAACAACAGATGACGTGGTCATGGCAAGTGTTGAAGCAGTTTTAGATTCAATTAACAAGATACTTATTGAACGTTAAACTAACTAATTTTTAGTTAGCTATTTAGGGGGATATAATGGGGCCTAATATACTGGTGGTAGAGGATGAAAGGATAACAGCAGAAGATATAAAGAGTGGTCTAGAATGTTCAGGGTACAACGTAATAGATATGGTTGCATCAGGAAAGGAAGCCATAGAAAGTGCAGGAAAACTTCAGCCCGACCTTGTTTTAATGGATATTAAATTAAAAGGTAAAATGGATGGAATTGAAGCTGCAGGGCAAATTAAATTAAAATATGATATTCCTGTCATATACTTAACAGCATTTTCTGATGAATATACTCTTACTCGAGCTAAAGCAACAGAACATTCGGGATTCGTAATGAAAGACGAGACTGGCTTAATAAAAAAGCCATTTGAAGAAAGTGAATTACATTCGGCGATAGCTACCACTCTCTACAGACATAAAATGGAAAAAAACCATGACAATTTAGTGTCTGCAATGCTTAAACATTACAACGAAGCTGTAATCGCTACAAATTCTGAGGGTCTAGTTAAACTCATGAATTCTTCAGCTGAAAATCTAACTGGATTTAAACTTGATAAAGTAGTGGGTAAGAAAGTTAGCACGGTATTTCAGCCCCTTAAAACCTTCGAATCGTTTGATCTGACGTTAATGAAGGAACATCTACAACAAAATGAACATATCCTTGTATCTAATGGGCAAGAAATAAAAGTTAAATGTGATTTAAATTCTATATCTGATAATGATGGCCAAATTAATGGTTTTATCCTAGTATTCAAACAAAAAAACCAATAAATACTGGAGGTATCATTCATGACACCCGTAGATATTCTGGTTGTTGAAGATGAAGGGATTACGGCAAAGGACATAAAAAATAGTCTTGAAAAGGCATATTACAATGTAATAGCCGTTGTTAACAACGGGGAAGATGCCGTAAAATTCAGCCAAGAAAAGAAGCCAGATCTAGTTATAATGGATATCAAACTTGAAGGAAAATTGGATGGAGTGGATGCTGCTCAGATCATTGAATCTAAGTTTGGCATTCCAATAATTTACCTAACTTCTTATTCAGATAAAAATACAATTGAAAGGGTTAAATCTACACATCCTTCTGCTTTTATAGTTAAAGAACCCTTTGAATTTCTTCACAAGCCCTTTGAAGAAAATGAGCTCTACACTGCTATAGATATAATTTTGTACAAAAACAAAGGTGTATCTGAAAGTTACAATGCTAAGGGTCATTATAAATTACTTGAATCTGTTCTCAAAACTGTTAGTGAAGGTGCGATTGCAACTGATCTAAAGGGAAGAATTATTTTTATTAATCCTGTTGCAGCGAATTTTGTAGAAATATCTAATGAGAGTTTCATTGGAACCTCTGTGGGAGAATTGATACCCGATATAGATTTAAACGATATAATCGGAAGGTTCAATTCAACCGAAGTAATTGAACAGAATTTTTCAATAAAATCTAATGATAAAAATTATACATCAATGGAATGTACTTTTAATCCCATACTTAACGAATTGGATATATTGGACGGAGTTATTATTATGTTTAGGACATGATGATTAGAAGATGAACTTCAACTAATTGCATTAAAGTTTTATTATACAAAGTTTTTATAAAAAAAAATAAAGTATTTTGTGTTATCTATTCTTATTTTAATCCATATAAATCCGGTTAAACTTGTATGAATTGCGTAATATGATATTATCCCTACTTAAACTACTTATTTAATTATTGATCTGTTAAAAAAGGTCTTATGAACGTAAAATATATATAATATTAAATATATCTAAACAATCAGGGTATTATTTGGAGGTTAAAGCGATGCCAGAGGAAAATATTGTATACATTGGAAATAAACCAGTAATGAATTACGTTTTAGCAGTAGTAACACAAATGAATGGCGGACTTTCTGAGGTTGTTCTAAAAGCTAGAGGTAGGGCAATCAGCAGAGCTGTTGATGTTGCTGAGATAGTTAGAAACAGATTTATTACTGATGCACAAGTGGAATCTATAGACATAAGCACAGAGGAAATTATGAACAATGAAGGCACAAATACTAATGTTTCTGCCATAGAAATTCAGCTTTCAAGGGATGATACTTCCATCTGAAGCCTAAAAAAACTAGTTTTATATTTGTTATCTTTATAAATTTGGATATTTTTTTTAAAAAAAAATTAATAAGGGAAAAATTTATTCTTTCCCTTTTCTTCTTCTTCTAAGTGTCCTTACTGCTAATAATCCTCCAACTATGACTACAACTATGGCTATCACATAGTAGAGGTAGTTAGAAACAGGTCCGGTTTTTCTTGAGAAGTCTATTGCGTACATGTTTCCGTTATTATCACCCACAAATATATCGTCACCATATACTATTGGTGATGTTAATGGTGAATTAAATAGGTAATAACCCGGAGTATAACTCCATTCTTCTTTTCCACTGTACTTGTTTAGAACGTAGACTGTTCCAGTTTCTGAAGTTACTACAATATTGTCTCCCATAAGTGCAGGGGTTGTTTTAACGTTTCCGGTGTTGACGGACCATTTAAGTTTTCCATCACGCATATCAAGGGCCGTTACATTTCCGTTATCTGAACCTATGAAGAGGGCATTATCGTTTGGATCTAAAAGTGCAGATGATTTCACAGAATCATTTAGGTTATAATTCCATAAAACTGAACCATCGGCAGTGTTTAGTGCGTAGAAGTTTCCATTATCGGTACCCATATACAAAGTTGTGTTGTTAATGGCAGGAGATGATCTTACGGCACTGCCTGTATCATATGCCCATGTTTGTGTTCCGTTGGCTATGCCTAAAGCATATATTTTTCCATCATCAGATCCGAAGTATACAGTATCATTATAAACTGTAGGGGAAGATCTAACAGCGTTTCCAGTTTGGAATTCCCATTTTTTGGTACTGTCGTTGGTATTTAGGGCGTATAATCTCTGATCATCTGATCCGAAATATATTATCCCATTATCTATGGCGGGGGTTGTTTCTATTGCATTTCCTGTTTTATATTTCCAAACGTCATCTCCAGTTTTTTTATTCAAAGCATAGAGATAGCTGTCTCCAGATCCGAAGTATACATTGTCTCCAACTACTATTGGAGCGTTTGTTATGTTTCCTCCTGCCTTGTAATCCCAGACTTTTGTACCGTCTTCAAGGTTAAGGGCAGAGAATAAACCGCTGCTTGATCCGAAATAGATCAACTTGTCAGTTATTGCTGCTGATGTTAAAAGTCCAGAAGTTTGGAATAACCATGTGTCTGGATTGAAATCAGAAGCTTCGTCCATGTATGCGGTATGGTTCAAATTTTCTTGAAACATTGGCCAGTCGGTTGCCGAAGCAGTAGAAACTGTCATTGGAACTATGAAAATGCTAAGCATCATAATTCCAATCAATATATTCTTTTTTCCAATCATTTTTTCACCTTAATTATTTAGATTTAGTCATTAGAATCTATGACTCAATTATATATCTCTGTTAAATTTCGATACTCCTAAATAGAAGAATATTGCTGTAAATCCTAGTAAAACCACAATATCTATCCATATATCTCCTACGCCTGATCCTTTTAACATAACTGCTCTCAAAGCATCGTTAACGTAGGTTAATGGTAAGATATATGCAATTTTTTGGAATATCCATGGCATTGTTTCTATTGGATAAAATACTCCTGATAAAAACATCATGGGCATTGTAATAGGCATCACAGTCTGCATGAAATCTTCCTGGGATGAAACCCTTGCAGATACCATAATTCCAAATCCTATGAAACACAGCGCTCCCAGTATTAACAGCAAAATTGTCAACACCATGCTGCCGTTTATAATAATTCCAAATAGAGCTATGGCTGCCACAATTAAGATAATTCCTCGCCCAGTTTCTTGAACTAATTTGGATATAATTTTTCCTCCAATGACAGTTGCAACACTAGTAGGGGTCATGAACAATCTGGCAAGTTCTCCTCTTTCCCTTTCACCAGCTACAATTTCTCCCATACCAAACACACATCCAAAGAGTATGGTCATTCCAATTATTGCAGGTGCAAGGAAATTTAAATAACTAATATTACCGTATAACTTGTTTACTTCAACATTAATCGTGTTCAATATGCTTTGGTATGGGGCTACTTGAGTTCCATTTACCTGACTACTTGAAACTGATATTGATGATGACTGAAGTTTTTGTTCTGCTATTTGCTGGTTTATCTGAGTAAATAAGCCTTGTGTGGCCGGTATAATCGTGCCTGCTGCCAGTTGATCCGAAGAATCGACATCGACGACAATACTTTTTGGCGACGTATCATTCAGAGTATCATAATTCGTGGGAAGAATTATGGCTGCTTTTGCCTGTCCATTTTGAACCATTTGCAATCCTTTATTGGGATCTGTAGTTATTTCCTTAACATCGTACAATGTATTACCTTTAATTGCACTTAGTGTTGCATCAGACAGGTTTCCTTGACTCTGATCCACTACAACTACTGGAATGTTGTTTATTGTTCCTCCCATACCGTAACCAAAAAGGGTTATCATGATAATGGGGAACAAAAATAGGGATATTAAACGAGGTTTGTGTCTCCATAGGACCATCAAATCTTTTTTGATCATCCACATAATCTTTTTAGTTTCAACCATCTTCTGCACCTTCTTCTTTATTTTTTGAAGTTACACTCATGAAAACATCTTCCAATGAAGGGTCTTTAGTGGATATTGAGGTGATAATTCCGCCTTTGTTGATTATTTCGGTGATTATCTTACTCACAGACTCATCTTTAGAGTCAATATCCATGACTATTCTTCCAGAATCGTGTTCATCCAACAGATCTACTTCAGGCAAGTTTTTCAGATGATCGGTCATATTTTCATCTAAATTGCTGATCATTACACTTAATTCTTTTAAGTCTCTGTTCTCACGTTCTATTTTTTCTTTTAATTGGTCGTAAGCTGCATTATCTTCAGCATCACTTTCCTTCCTGAGTTCATCCATAATTTTAATTACATTGGATGATTCTGAGGATCGAACTTCTTTCTGTTGATGGATCATGGTGTCTTTAAGACCTCTAGGTGTATCGTAGGCTGCAAGGACTCCTCCATTAATAATTCCAATTTTATCACAGAGAAGTTCTACCTCGTACATATCGTGGGAGCATAGAATAATGGTACGTCCTTCAGAGTTCAATTCTTCTACTAAATCCCATAAAACCCTCTTGGTTGTTGGATCCAAACCTATGGTTGGTTCATCAAGGAACAGAATATCTGGTTGATGTATTAAACTAGCAACTACTGATGCTTTTTGTTTCATTCCTCCAGATAACTGTTTTACCAACTTGTTTTCTGCATATTTGATGTCAACGAGTTCCATTAACTCTTCAGAACGACTAATTTTCAAGTCAGTTGGAAGCCCGTAAAAGTCTGCGCAGAGTTCAATGTTTTCACGTACTGTAAGATCTCCATACAAACTTACCAGTTGTGGAACCATACCAATTTTTTCTCGAACTTCGTTGGGCTGTTTTGATATGTCAAATCCAGCCACATTTGCTGATCCTCCAGTGGGCTGTATTAAACATGTGAGCATTTTAATTGTTGTGGTTTTTCCAGCTCCGTTTGGTCCTAGAAAACCGAAGATACTTTTGTTATCAATTGTCATGTTGAGTTCATCAACAGCTAAAAAATCATTGTTGTATTTTTTAGATAGATCAAAAGTTTCTATTGCATATTTCATTTTTTACCCCCTTTAATCATTTTTATCAAATATATCTCTCCAAAATTCCTCTAAAAGGGCAGTTCTGTGACATTTGAACACTTTTTTGATTCTTTCCAGAGTTTGAACGCCTTCTTCGGTGATCTCATAGTACTTTACTTTTCTTTTACCATGAGATTCCCATGTTCCTTCTATTAATCCTGCCTTCTCTAGATCATGCAGTATGGGATATATTTTCCCAGGTTTTCCCTGCAATTGTTCCTGTTCAGCAGGATTGACTTTATTTATTTTGCTCATTATTTCGTAACCATGAATTCTCTCTTTACTAATAATCCAGAGAATCAGGGTTTTACCGAATCCCTTCATGCTTTTAAGAAGTTTAATATCATATTTTTTAAGCTTTGATAGCTCGGAGTTACAATCCAACTCATTTTCTAATTTATTAGGGTCATGATTTGTGGATTTGGAATCCTCCAAGGGATTGCTACCTTTTTCTTCCATTTTTTTCACGTCACTATATTAAATTTTAATATATCATTTTTTGATATATTTAGAATCTATATATAGTTTTTGATTATATAAAAAAATTAAATAAAAAATATAAACTAGATTCATAATAGGATTATTTATGAAACTGGGCTTTTCAACTCTGGCACTTTTTATGAATTCACTGGAAGATTTTCTCGAAACTGCATCCATTGATGGGTTTCAAATGATTGAAATTCTTTGTGAAGGTCCGTACTGGCCGCGTAATGTTTTGGCCTTTAACTCTAATTTCGAAATATTCGATTCTTACGATATAGATGTGTATCTCCATTCTCCCACCATAGACCTTAATCCTGGAAGCTTAAACCCAGGAATTCGAGAGGAAACCTTGAAACAACTCAAAGAAACCGTGAATTTCGGTGTTAAAATTAATTGTAAGGCTATTACAACTCATCCTGGATTGATACATAGGCTTGAAGAAAGGGTACGAAATTTCGGAATGGAACATGCAATAAACGTTCTTACAGAGGCCAATAATTATTCCGAGGAAATGGGAATCAAATTTTCCATTGAGAACATGCCCAACAAATATGCATATTTTTGTAACAGTGCTGACGAGCATAAGTTTTTTGTAGAAAAATGTGGATCCTATGCAACTGTTGATACAGGTCATGCTAACACATCTAAAGATGTTAAATCATTTTTTAAGCTTAAAAATATCGTTTATTATCATTTAAATGATAATGATGGTGAAAAGGATCAACATTTGACTCTTGGCGAGGGAACATTGGATTTAAATCTTTTAAATGGAGTAAAGAATGGTATTATAGAATTAAATAATTATCAAAATGTTCTTAAAAGCCGTGATTTAATCCGAGCTGGTTGGCCTCATGATCATAAATGAACTTAGGTGTGCCTAAAAAAATAGGAAGATTTATAAGTTGTGCGAGTTAATTTAAATCCACCCACTATTAGGCATACCTAAATTTTGGGTAAAAATATGGTTCTTGTAGATCATCCTCAGCTCAAATGTACCACTGGGCCATATTTTTAATTTTAACTTTTTTTAGAATGAATTTTAGATAAATTATAAAGTTATAATATAGCATTATAACAAAATATTCTGTAAAGTATGAAGTTCCAGTAATGTCAAGCTGAGGGAGTTAAATGGTGAGCAAAGTATATTTCACAGATTTTAGATCAAAATCCAACCAAGATAATAAGGTTAACAAAGTTAGAAACCTATTTGATGCAATAAATTTCCAAGCATTTATTGATGAAAACGATTTAATGGCTGTCAAACTCCACTTTGGAGAAGAAGGAAACGATTCATATATTAACCCTGTATTGGTTAGGCAAGTAGTGGATAAAATAACTGCTCAAGGTGCTAAACCATTTTTAACTGATACTAATACTCTTTACTACGGAAGCAGACATAACTCACAAGATCATCTTAAAACAGCTATTTTACATGGATTTGATTACTCAGTAGTGGGAGCTCCTTTAATTATTGCAGATGGATTGAGGGGAGAAAATTGGGCCAATGTCCAGATCAAACAGAAACATTTTGAAAATGTTAAGATAGCAGGGGATATTCTCAATGCTGATGGAATGGTAGTGTTGTCCCATTTCAAAGGACATGAAATGGCAGGATTTGGAGGTGCAATTAAGAATTTGGCCATGGGATGTGCTTCTGCCCCTGGAAAAATTGAACAGCACGAATGTTCTAAACCAATTATTAATGAAGGATGTAATTCTTGTGGAAGATGTGCTGATTCATGTCCAGTATCTGCATTTGAAATATCTAAAGCAGGAGCTGCCATAAACTATGATAAGTGCATAGCATGTAACAACTGTCTTGGGGCCTGCCCAGATGAACTCATTAAACTCAACTGGTCAACCATGGAAGAATTCATAGAGAGAATGACGGAATATGCACTGGGAGCAGTTAAAAACAAAACTGAAAAGATGGGATACATGAACTTTCTAATGAATATTACGCCGGAATGTGACTGTTTACCATACAGCGACAGTCCAATTGTTCCAGATATCGGGATCATGGTTTCAAAGGATCCTGTGGCACTCGATGCAGCATGTTATGACATGGTTAATGAACAATGCGGACTTGAAAATTCAATGTTAAAACACAACCATCAACATGGAGAGGATAAGTTTAGAGGGTTGTGGAAAAATGTAGATGGCCGCAGACAGCTCCAATACGGCGAAGAAATAGGATTGGGCAATATAAAGTACGATCTTGTAGATATCAGTTAAAATCGAGTTCTAAGATACGATATTAAAGATTTATTCCATTATTTGTTACTAAATGTTGGGGATGTTTTTGATAGCTTTGTTGATGTGCAGATCATAACAGATAATAATAAGTGGGTTTTATAGTAAAGTATTGAACATTAAGGGAGCCAATTCATGGAGTTTATATTGATCCTTATAATTCTAACAATCTTAGTTGCATTAACTACTTTAATCAGGAACAAAATAAAAAATAGGTCTTTAAACGGATTAATAATCATTAAAACATTTTTACTTTCATTTTTAGTAATATTTGTGGGTATTGGTTCAATTTGGGCGTTTATTGGTCATGCATTCATGCCAGTACTAGTTGCAGAAAGTATAGGGTGGGCTACAGGCAGCCCATTCCAAACTGAAGTTGCATTTGCAAATTTGGCCATTGGAATTCTTGGAATTTTATGTTACTTTTTTAGGGACAACTTTTGGGTAGCAACTGTGATCGCAAGCTCAATTTTTTTACTTGGGGCTGCCTATGTTCACCTAATAAATATTATTAGTTACTCCAATCATTCAGTAGGAAATGTAGGAACCATATTTTTCATGGATATTATTGGTCCTGTGATTCTAGTAGTGCTTTTGATACTTTACAAATTATATGAAAGAAAGCAGATGGATTGAAATGAACACGACCAATAAGCACGATGTTTGGTTAACTACTAAACGGATTGAAACTCTTGTTGATGGTATATTTGCTATTGCCATGACTTTATTGGTCTTGAACATTGATATGCCTCAAATAGCAGGACCAGTGTCAAATCCTGCTATTTGGCAGTATATGCTCTCATTATTCCAACAGCTTGGTATCTATGCATTCAGTTTTATTTTGCTTGCAAGTTTTTGGCGGGCTCATCATCTCCAGTTCTTTTATATTAAGAGAAGTGACAGCGCTTTAATTTGGATAAATGTTATTTGGCTAATGTTTGTTGCTCTAGTTCCATTTTCCACTAATTTTGTCAGTAACTATGGTAACCATCCTATCCCCATGCTATTTTTCAATATAAACATGTTCATCATCGGAATCTTCTTCATGTTGATATGGTACTATGCAAAGAGAAAAAAATTCTTCATAAAAGAAATGACTCCTGAATATTACCAAACAGTGAAAAAGATAAATTATATTTTGCCTTCTGCAGCATTGCTTGCTGTATGCATCACATTTGTGAGTCCAACATGGAGCCCTGTATCGTACTTTTTGATATTCATTCTAAAAAATGCATTTAAGAAGGGCTTAATGTAATTTGGGATTCATTATTTCTTATTAAATATTGTCTACAGTAGACTTTTTAATTGAAATTTTTAGTTTCAACCGCCAGTATTTTCTACAGTAGAACAAATATTTAAAAAAAAATAAAATATTCCTTTAAAAATCAACATTCAAAATTTCTGAAATATTGTTTATAACATGGTCGGCAGCATTAAAAACTTTATCTGGTGTTTCATCACCTTGCTGTAGTGTAAGAACCCCAATATCCGCTTCTTTAAGTGCCAAAATATCGTTTGAACTGTTACCAACCATCATAACTCTATATCTCTTTTTCAAGCTGTCAATAATTTCCTTCTTCTGTCTAGAACTCGCTGTATCAAAAACATTTTCCTTAGGGATGTGGATGTACTCTGCTAATTGTTCCAAAGAACCTTTTCTATCTCCTGATGCAACAAATATTTGAATATTTCTGTTTTTAAGCTCAGAAATTACATCTGGAACTTCTTTGAATATTTTTCCACCTGCTGTTATTGTAAATTCAACTCTTCCAGTTTTCATATTCACGATAAAACCCGATCCACTGCAAATGTGCACGTTGTACTTTTTATCTATAACTGCATTATAGGTGTCTTGGAGATCTTTCATGGTGGAATCATCGTTTTCAATAGATTTAAGCAAATCAGATTTAGCTATATCTACATCGGAGTAACTAATATCGAACTGAACATCATTTTTCATAAGGAAATCATGAATGGTTTGGTTGGGATTTGCTTTGATGATACATTTGGAGGGGTCTGTCTGTAAAACAACAAGGGCACGATTTATGTCATGATCAACAATTTGAATAGAGTTTGCATAATCGCAGATAAGTCCATTTCTAAGGTCTTTCAATGCTTTATAGCGCCTTATAAGTGTCCCTGAATTATCGAATACAACAGCTTTCATATTTAGAGATATAATTTATTTAATCTATAAATATTTCCATTTGATAAACGATTAATATGATGTTTAATGGAAAATTAGAGGTTTAATACTGAATTTTGTTTAGGTCTTAGAAAATCAATTTACCTGGTTTTGATAGTAAATTAAACAAATTGTTAAAAGATGATGAAAATTTATTACACAACACACGAACTGATCACGAAATAAACACCTAAAATCATTAAAAAAATTCCACTTACACTCATGATAATTTTGTAATGGTTATCTTTCATTATGTTGGATCCCTTGGTAGTGAAGATTGAGACAGTGCCGAACCAACCGAGATCTGAACACCAGTGTCCAACTAAAAATCCCGTGACTCCTAATATTCCTGCTAATTCGATACCCTTTAACATGAAAGCCCATCCCACAGTTGCCCACCATATAAAGAAATAGGGGTTTGATACGCTAGTTAAAATTCCGTTTATTATTGGGCCATAACCCTTGGATGTTTCGCTACTTTTCTGAAGATCCTGTAGAGAATTGGATGATCTTGCCATTTGAAATCCCATTAAAACCATTATTAACCCACCAATCGCACCAATTACAAATATTGCAGTTTCAGATCCAATCAGCCAACCTAAACCTGCAAATATCAATAGTATAAGGATGAATTCTGTTATTATATGTCCAAAAACTATTTTTGGTCCTGCTGTAGCTCCTTTTTTTAGCGAATCTGAAATTGTGACAGTGAGCATGGGTCCTGGGACCATGGCCCCAGAAAGGCCAACAATGAAGGAAGTAGCAGTAAAAAGAATTATTCCAATCCAAACATTATCCAACATGGTAATCAACTAATAAAAATATAACGAATAAAATTTAAAAAACAAGTTAAGGCTCTTTAACTATCGTTTAGAACCTTCATGATCTCTGTCAGATGATAATCTATGGTTTGAATTTGTTCTTGTTTGAAAGATTTTGATCTAGTTAGAAATCTGTAGCGTTCAAATACATGGCCCATTTTATTTAGAACATCTGTTCTGGAAATCTTGTTTGAATACATATAACCACCATTTTAAGATTTAATTTTTAACTTTATAAATTTGTTGTCTTTTTTCAATCGAGGAAATTTATAACAGTACCCACGCCCTTTTTAACAGCTTCTTCGTAGACTTTCCATCCAGTGACCATATCTTGAACAGCCAAACCAGTGGAATCGAACACGGTAATATCTTCGTCTGAAATTCTTCCCTCAGCATTACCTATAATAACATCCCCAATTTTGGAGCTGATTGATTTTCTGGTTATTATTCCATCATGGACCGGGACATTGATTTCTCCACTGTGTCTGGCCTGTTCCCAGCAATCAATAAATATTCTAGCTTTTTGAAGAATTCCAACTTCAAGTTCCTGTTTTCCAGGTGCATCTGCACCCATTGCGTTTATATGTGTGCCTTCGGTTATCCATTCAGTTTTTATAACTGGCTTATTTGCTGGTGTTACAGTAACAACAACATCCATATTTTTAACAGCTTCTTCAGCAGTTGAAACTGCATTAATATCGATATCAAAACGTTTGCGAGCCATATCTGCAAAATTTTCCCTTGATGAACATGTTCTACAAAATACATGGGCATGTTCAATATCCATTACTTCTTTAAGTGCCATAAGCTGTGTAAATGCTTGTTTACCTGCACCAATTATTCCCAGTGTTTTTGAATCTTCTCTAGCAAGATACTTAGTTCCTACACCTGCAGCAGCTCCGGTTCTCATGTTAGTTATCCAGGTTCCATCCATAACAGACAATGGAAATCCAGATTTAGGGTCAAATAATTGGATAATGCCCATAACTGTGGGTAAATTATATTTCACAGGATTTTCAGGATGAACGTTCACACATTTCACACCGGCCTCATCCATATTCTTTATGAAAGCTGGCATTATTCTCAAGTCGCCGTTGTATTTTTTAAAAAATAAATATTTCTTTGCAGGCATCTGCACATTTCTTGTTGCATGCACAGTGTAAGCTGTTTCAACAGACTCAATAATCTCTTTCATTTCTATAAGTTCTTTAATTTCGCTTTGTTTGAGGAGAAGTGTTTCATATCGAGTTGCATCTTTCATGATTATAATATTGAATCAAGCTTTATATCCAAATTTTGGATTAACAACAAGGACTATAGAAAGGTTTCTATTCAAATAATATTAACTCCAACCTATTAACAGAGGATATTAAGTTTTTATAAATTAGCTAGGGTTAAGACAATGGAAAAAAATTTAAATGTAAGATTCTGGGAAGTTGATTCCCTCCGTGGTCTTGCTGTTGTGTGCATGATCTGTTACCATTTTCTGTTTGATCTGGCATTTTTTGGAGTAATATCTTGGGATGTTTCATCTGGATTTCCTTGGTTTTTTGCAAGGATAACGGCTTTGACATTCATATTTTTAATGGGTGTTTCTTTAACACTCAGTAGTTCAAGATCAAAACTTTCAGGAAGATATCTACACAAAAGTCTTTTTAAAAAGTATCTTCAAAGAGGCTGCAAAATATTCGCCCTAGGTTTGTTCATTACAGCTATAACATGGATATTTATTCCTCAGGAATTCATAATATTCGGAATTTTACATTTCATTGGAATATCTATCATCCTTGCATATCCATTTTTAAAAAGGAAATATCTCAATTTAGTAGCAGGAATTTCCATAATTTTAATTGGAATTTATTTACAAACGCTAAGTTTTAATTTCAACTGGTTGATGTGGTTGGGATTTGTACCGAATTCTCTTAACACAGTGGATTATTTCCCTATCTTTCCATGGTTTGGAATTGTTTTGCTGGGAATTTTCTTTGGAGGTATACTGTATAAAAATTATAAGAGACAGTTTAAACTGCCTGACTGGTCTGATAATTATTTTTTCAAGGGATCAGCTTTTCTTGGGAGACATTCACTGGTTATTTATTTAATTCATCAACCCATTATCATAATAGTGCTGTACTTTTTGGGTGTAGTAAACATCAACTACTTCTTCTGATAATTGCTGAGTTTGATCAAAAATTATAATATTGAAGTAAATTAAAAAACAAGTAGATATTAAATTAAAACTTAGATAAGCAGGGATATTAATATTCATCCGTATTAATTACAGGTGTGACCATGAAACTATTAGATAAATCAGAATTAATTAAAGATCATGAAATCACAGCATTAGATAATCTGGAAATGTTCTGTAGGACTATTGGACATAAGAATGATGATTATAATGCTTTTTTAGAGATAAACGAAGGTTCAGCTCATGAACGTGCTGAAGCCATCGATAAAAAGATCGAGAATGGTGAGAAGGTAGGAAAACTCGCAGGATTAGTAATTGGAATCAAAAGCAACATAAATGTTGAGGATTTTCATATAACTGCAGCTTCAAAAACCCTTGAAAATTACCTTGGAAGTTATGATGCAACTGTTGTTAAAAGAATAAAACAGGAAGATGGTATCATAATTGGAATGACCAACATGGATGAATTTGCAGCTGGAAGTTCCACTGAAACATCTTACTTTGGCCATACTGAAAATCCAGCAGCTCCGGGAAGAATTCCTGGAGGTTCTTCAGGTGGAAGTGCTGTGGCAGTTGCAGCTGAGATGTGTGATCTGAGTATTGGTTCTGACACAGGCGGTTCAATAAGAAATCCGGCATCACATTGTGGTGTTGTAGGTTTTAAACCTACATATGGGGTTGTTTCAAGACAGGGACTTTTGGATCTTGCAATGAGTTTTGATCAGATTGGCCCATTTTCAAGGGACGTAAGTGGGGCTGCCCTCCTCATGGATGTTATTGGGGGTTATGATGAAACTGAATGCACATCTGTGAAGTGGGATTCTCCAAAATTCACAGACCAACTTGGGCAAAACTCACTTGAAGGTACCAGTCTGGGTGTGGTAAAACAGTTCTTCGATGTTTCTGATGATAAGATAGTCAATATTGTTGAAGAATCCATAGATAAAATGAAGGACATGGGTGCTGAAGTGCATGAATTAAGCTTCGATTATATTGATTTATGCCTACCTACTTACTACCTCATAAACTATGTTGAATTCTTTTCTGCAACACGAAAGTATGATGGAAGAAAGTACGGTGAAAGAATCGAAGAAGTTTGTGGAGAAGAGGTCCTAAGAAGAATCTACATGGGTTCCTACATCAGTCAAAAAGAATTCAGTGGTAAATATTACAAAAAAGCACTGCAGGCCAGGTCACTCATCAAAAGGGAAGTAAACAAATTACTTCAAAACGTTGATGTAATTGTCGGGCCAACCGTTCCAATGTTACCACACAAGATCGGAACATCTTTGGAACCAATGGACATGTACTCCTACGATGTTCTGACTGTTATAGCCAACTTGGCAGGAATCCCTGCAGGTAGCATGAAAGCAGGTGAAGTGAACGGAATTCCAGTTGGTATTCAAATTCAGGGAAAACCATTCGAAGACTCTAAAATATTGGGCATAATGTCTGCGTTGGATGATGCAGATCCAGAAATATAAGATATACCTTCTTTTTTTTGGACCCAAATTTTCACCTTATTCTTTTTAACTAAAATTTTATCCTACCCCTAATAGTATTAGAATGTTAATTTTGGAAAACCAAGATTATAGTTGTTAGAATATGAAACAGTTGAGAATCTTTGATATTTAGGCATCGAGACTTCTTATTTTAAATGTTTAGAAGATTTAAATATCACTAAACTAAATTAATGCTTAGAAATCAGATAGTAGTGTGATTAAATGGGAGGGTTGCATTGTCACTCTTGAATCAGCATAAGAAACTTAACAGTATTCATTACAGAATATTTGGAATCAGTTGGGCAGGTTGGGTTTTTGATTTTTACGATCTCATACTCTTCACATTTCTGATAATTCCGATTGGACATGAACTCAACCTTTCTACCATCATGCTTTCATACGCGTTAAGTGCGTCTATTTTAGCTGCAGCTGTTGGAGGAGTGATATTTGGAGTACTGGCAGATAAATATGGTAGAAAACCAGTCCTTCAGTGGACAATAGTAATATACAGCATTGGTACCTTTTTATGTGCATTTTCAACCAATCTTGAGACATTAATCTTGTTCAGGATCATAACAGGATTGGGAGTGGGTGGTGAATGGGCCACTGGACAGACCTACGTTAATGAAACCTTTCCTGCACACTTAAGGGGCAAGTTTGGGTCTCTGTTACAAACTGGAAATCCAGTAGGATTTATTCTGGCAGCACTGGTTGGTGGATTTTTGGCACCTATCATAGGATGGAGGGAAGCATTTTTTGTCTCTGTTATTCCGGCCATTCTAGTGATATTCATCAGGAGAAAAATACCAGAATCAGATGTATGGATAATGAACAACGTTAGCTCTGGTAAAAATAGGGTTAAAAAGACTTTGTTGAACAAAAAAAATCAATTCTTTGAGTTATTTACAAAAAAATACAGAAAACTATTTTTTAAGGCATTACTCCTAGCAATATTGGGCAGTTCTGCCTACTGGTTTACATATTCATGGCTGCCAACATATCTGCTTCAGCAAAATATTTCAATATCCAAATCTGCCCTTTGGATAATTGTAAATCAAGTAGGGGGAATAATAGGCCTATTAATATTTGGTTTTATCGCGGATAAGTTTGGTAGAAGACCTGCTTTCTCAATCTTTGCTACAACCATGGCTTTTGGCCTGATCATGATTACCATCTTCTGGTCCAATATCCAAGCTTACCCTCCATTCATATTTATTTTCATGTTCATAATAGGAATAGGAACTGGTATCTATGGGGGATATGGACCGATAGTCTCGGAACTCTTCCCAACAGAGATAAGAAGCACAGCATTAGGTGCAGGATTCAACCTTGCGCGAGGTACACAGTTTTTAACTCCAATTATCTTAGCAGGTATTGCAATCTACTACGGTCTTGGAAGCGGAATATTCCTTGGATCCATATTTGCATTGAGTGTTGCAATTTTCATTTGGACCTTCCCGGAAACAAAGGGAATCGAACTGGAAAGTTTAGAGTAGTTACTGGAACCAGAATCCAATCAATGAAAACATTTATGATTAAGGGATAATAAAGATACCAAAGATGAAAAAAATAGGATTTCTCTATGTTAAAGGAGCTTTACCAGCATTTGAGGATTTTGGACATCTTCCAACCCATATTGTAGGGAGTAATGGGACTGTAAATGGATTTAAAATGCACAAAGAGTTGGATGGTCTGATAATACCTGGCGGAAGTATAGTTGAATCCCAAAGTGTCGGTCGCGACATAGAACGGGAAATACATAAGATGAATGCTGAGGGTAAATTTATTTTTGGTATGTGTTCTGGCTTCCAGCTTCTTGCAAACCAAACAGATATTGGCCGAAAATCACCATGTCCCGTTGAAAAGAAGGGTATGGGTATTCTAGATGTTTCATTCAGCCCAATGGTTGGAACAGATCGTGTCAAAGCTAAAATTGTGGATGACTCATTTTTAACAAAAAATTTAACAGGAACTTTGGTTTCAGGATTCCACTGTCACACATATGGTAATATAACAGGTGATGCCAAAACAGTGTTGAAATCACTTGTAAAGAGAACTGATTACCAGAACAATCCCCGTGAAATAACTTCTGGTGTTACAAACGATGAAGGCAATGCAGTGGGAATCATGCTACATGGGGCCTTGGATGAAAATCCAATGCTTAGAACCAACATGTTAGATTTTATAGGGGCAGATGATAAGGATCAAACAGAAATTAAGGATGCCAATGAAGTTTTATTAAAACAGATAAAAGCTGAAATGGGCATAGAAACCGGAATTAAAGTCATAAATTCAAAACAGGAACCGGCCCATGGCACAAAAATGATCATGATGGCAAGCACAGGATCCGATTCTGGAAAAACATTCCTAACAACTGGAATCATTGGTGCTTTACGCAAACGTGGAATGAGGGTGGCTGCCATAAAGGTGGGTCCCGATATTCGAGATATTGTTCCATCTCTTTACCTAAACAAAGAGAAAATGGAAAATTTTTCCTCAATAAAAATAGGGGATCTAGGATGGATGGATTTGGATCATGTAATCAAAGCTGTTAATTCTAACAACTATGATCTAGTAATTGTTGAGGGTGTTATGAGCATTTTCACTGGACTTTTAAACGAAAAAGTTCCATTTTCTTCTGCTGAAATTGCATTAGCAGCTAACTTACCTGTTATAATGGTTTCACCATGTAACAAAGGAGGAATTGAAACTGCAGCGATAGATCTAACGGCCCATGCAGAAATGATGGAGAAATTAGGAATTAACACTGTAGGCTTAATTTTAAACAAAGTATATGATTCTAAAATAGCAGGGGAAGCAGAAAAACACATTAAATCCCGAATAAATCCTGAATATTTTGCAACAATACCCAAGGTGAAGCTCAAGGAAAGGGGAAACATGCCTGAGGTCGAGATCAAACTGGAAGATTTCTGTTTGAATGCAATAAAAACTGTGGAAAACTATTTGGATCTTGATGAAATCGTAAAACTAGCAGCCACACCAAACTTTTCTGGTTATACAGATTTTAATGCCCTGCTCAAATCTTTTAATTAAGAAAAATTTAAAAAAAAATTAGAATAACGACTTAGCTGTCGTTTTCTATATAATTCTTGTAGGCTTCAATGAGGTCTGCACCACTTAGGAACACAAGGTCATGTTCTTTTGCATACTGTTCTGCTTCAGCAGTAGGTAATGATCCTCCTGTTTTATCATCCATCATTTCACAACATACAGCTACTTCTGTGAGACCAGCCATTTCCATTAATGCTATGCTCATTTCAGTGTGGCCTTTTCTACTTCTCACATGTCCCTTTGCAGCTCTTAAAAGCGTAACATGTCCTGGAGCTCGGAAGTACTTTCCAAATTCCCTTTGTTTTCCTTCCTTACATAGTGAAGCAAGCTCGTTAATGGTGCATGCCCTATCATTATCTGTAATTCCTGTGAAGGTTTTTCTATGATTTACAGTGATGGAAAATGCAGATTTTTCATCGTAGGGAATATCATCGGGATTTAACTCTGCAAGAACAGGATATTCTGAACTTGCAATATCCATGATATCTGTCATGAATGGCACTCCAAGTGCATCTGAATTTTCTGATGAGAGTGGTACACAGAACAAACCTCCTGCATCATTTCTTATCTGGGTCATGTGTTCGGGGGTCATAAACTCAGCAGCCACGATCATGTCTGTTTCACGCTCACGATTATCACTGTCAAATACTAAAACGATCTCTCCATTTTTCAATGCTTCTAATGCTTTTTCTATCATTTGATCACTCTTTGTAACAATCAATTATAATTTACAAACTGTTTTAACCTAATATGACGGTTACTTCATCTCCGTCCTGAAATTTGAATAGTTTCCTGAGATTTTTATCTGTAATAAATTCCAACACATCTTCGTTATGTTCACTCTTTGCTGGAAATACGAGGGCACCATATATTTCGTTGTTAATGGTTGCTTTAATAAATTTAACATCTCCAAACTTACCCTCACCATGAATCAGACCAAATTTATTTTTAGGGATGGTCTTCATGGAATCTATTGATTTTGAATCAATTTTCAGGTTAAGAGTACCTTCAAAAGGTGTGAAATGGACTTTTTCCTGGAACTGCGCCTTGTAAAAATCTTGCGACATGAAAAAGGTTCCTTTACCCATCCCTGAAACTATTTTGCCCATTAATTTCATCCAATCACTATCTCCAAATTAAATCATTAATGATCTTAAATTTACTACAGTTTATTTTTATCATAAATTAACAATTGTTCTAGTATTGTATTTATTTAGTAAACCTTTTTTTGTTAATAAAAAAAAATTATTTTGGAATATCAATCAATCACTTCAAAGGTTACTGTACTGAAAATAGGTCCCCTAATATCAATTAGCTTGTTGTTGCTAGTTATATAGTTTAATGCAACTTCCTCAAGTTTGAGATTTACATCTGAAAGTGATTTTGCAAGGGTGGTTCTGAATTCAGATTCTGTTTCGCCACCAACGATCATTTCCTCAATCATGTAACAAGCCTTAGCAATCACTCCATCCATGTACGTGATTCCAAGGGGAATGCCATTTTGGACTGTTTCTAGAGATAATTCATCTTTGGCATTGTTTTCTGGCAGACCCACTATATTTCCATCTTTAATATAAATGGAGTTCCATGCGGCCGGTCCCAGTAAACGGGTGTTTGATTCAGGTTCGAGTATCTTGACCCTTATGTTTCTACCCAAGAATTCACCTTCAAAAACCGTAAATTCGCATGGTGATTCCTTTTCACTGTACTCGAGGAATTTTTGCTTCAAGATATCCATCAACTCACGTCCATCGGTGCTGAATGGATAATAATTAATATGTAACATCGATGCAAGTTCTCTGTCTGTTAAATGCCATTTAGCATAGGTTTGAGGGTAAACCATTTCCCGGACATCGGTTTGATTATGTAAAATCATGGCTATCCTCTCTGCACCCACTCCAAGGTTCATCACCTGTTTG
The DNA here is from genome assembly GCF_000191585.1 of Methanobacterium lacus. Lineage (NCBI taxonomy): Archaea > Methanobacteriati > Methanobacteriota > Methanobacteria > Methanobacteriales > Methanobacteriaceae > Methanobacterium > Methanobacterium lacus. Next base: position 41,657 of record NC_015216.1, on the reverse strand, counting down.
TCAATACCATAATGTGAGAGTGCAATTGGAGAATAGAGACCAAAGGTTGCCACTTCTACCCATTCATTGAGCTTAGGATGATAACCGTAGACTTCAGTTTGTGTTCCAGGTATGTAGTACTTGGATTTTTTTTCATCAGGTATGAATTTAAATTTTTTAAATCCAAAGTGCTGAAGCAGATTTTCTGAAACAGCCATTCCCATGTCGAGTGAAATCTCATCATCTGCCCATACACACGAAGCAGAATGATAGGTCATTAAATGACTCATATCTTCCCGTTGTTCTCTTCTGAAGCAACGATCTATTGAAAATAACTTCAAAGGCAGCTTACTTTGGTTGTGCAGGGATTGTAATGTTAAGAACCATCCACTTGTCATGTGGGATCTGAGGGTGGTTCTTGATGAAACTGGTTTAAGTTCACGAAGTTCGGGAAATACATTTTCGAGGATCCTTAAACCAACAGAATCTTGCACATCTAATGCTACAGAGACGTGGTGTACCAAGTCATCTCCACTTTCATCACCCTTCTTGTAACCTCTAAAAACTTCTTTCAAGGCTTGAATTTTGTCATCATTAATTTCGACACCAATTTCTTCTATCACTGCAATTTTATCCATCCCAATACCAATATCGGGCCTTGGTAATCCTGCCAAGTAAAAACAACGATCAAGAACAGCAGGTGCTTCCGGGCCAAACTGCCTGTAAATATCGTCCTGTTCAACAAATACTGGATTTATTGTTTCATTAAATCCAAGATTCAGATAGGCTTGCCTCAACTCCCAAATGGTGTTGTACAACATGTGGGATTGGCCTGTTCTCATTTGAATACGTGGATATTCATTGTCAGTATGGGGCTTTTTCAATGTTTGGGCAGTTTCAACCCAAGCTTTCTCAAAATCTTTTCTTGCCAATTTTAATAGTTTATTTGTTTTCAAAATGATGTCCCCATGTGATTTCTATTATGTAATAACTTAATCAACACACAATAGGATTTTTGTGTTGATCACTTTTATATTTAATTTTATAAATTTTCAGGCCCTTTAAAAATTGGTATTTACATGGTGATTTAAGAATTTACCATTAAGTTTTAATATTTAAATTTTAATGTTTGAAGTAATACTAAACTATTGGAAGGTGGGCACTGAGAATGTTTAAAATTGTTTCTTTGTTGGCGTTAGCTGTTTTTGCAATGAGTAGATGTCATTAACTTTCGCAGCTCCAATGAATAATAATATCTTAGTGTCACTGTCAAACTCCACGTTATCGTCGGATGCATTTCCAGATTCAGTAAATTTAGCAGTGAAAAAGGCGAATTATTCATACCTTACTTTTGAGTCGAAACAAAAAATAAATACCAATATGAATAATTCCATATTATGGAAAGATCGATACATGAATGTGACGTACTCGTAATTGGTTCGGGCGGAGCAGGATGCCGGGCAGCTATTGAAGCAAAAAAACATAATTTGAACGTTACCATAGTTTCTAAAGGTTTATCTTTTAAATCAGGATGTACAACCCTTGCTGAAGGCGGTTACAATGCCGCATTTGGATATGTTGATTTAGAAGACAGTGTGGAATCACATTTAGCTGATACAATCAAGGGTGGGGCAGATCTAAATGATAAGAAACTGGTTCAAATTTTAGTCAACGAATCTAAGGACAGATTGATAGAATTAGAATCCTATGGGGCAATATTTGACAGACAAGAATCTGGAAAACTAAATCAACGCCCATTTGGTGGCCAGAGCTTCAGAAGAACTTGTTTTCAAGGAGATAGAACTGGACATGAGATGATGATGGCTTTGAAGGAGGAGGTTATTCGGCAACATATAAATACTGTGGATGAAGTTGCAATAACTTCTTTGATCATGGATGAAAAGAATGAAGGAGTAATCGGAGCATGTGGAATCTCCTTAAAGGATTCAAAGTTCATGATATTTAAATCTAAATCTGTTATCCTTGCAAGTGGCGGTGCTGGATGGCTTTACCCTGTAACATCGAATGCTGTACAAAAAACAGGAGATGGGTACACTCTTGCTTACGTTGCCGGTGCAGACATGATAGATATGGAAGAGGTACAATTCCATCCTACTGGAATGTTGTACCCTGAATCTAGAAGGGGCGTTCTGGTAACTGAAGCGGTTCGAGGAGAAGGTGGAAAACTCTTCAATGTCAACATGGAACGATTCATGACGAATTACGATGAAAGGGGAGAACTTGCCACCAGGGATGTTGTTGCAAGAGCTATTTACAACGAAATCAGAGAGGGAAGGGGAACAGAAAATGGCGGAGTTTACCTTGATGTGAGCCATCTTGATCCCAAGCTAATTGAAGAAAAACTTGAAACCATGCTGTTACAATTTCTTGACGTGGGTGTTGACATAAGAAACCAAGCCATGGAAGTTGCTCCAACAGCTCACCATTTCATGGGGGGAGTTAAAATTAATCCAGAATGTGAAACCACCATAAAAAATCTATACGCTGCAGGAGAAGTTGCAGGTGGTGTTCACGGAGCAAACAGACTGGGAGGAAATGCCCTGGCAGAGACTCAAGTATTTGGTAGGCGTGCAGGAGAATCAGCAGCAAAAAATGCCGTTGAAAAAGAACAGAAATCCAACGAAGCTTCAGTTGAACTAGAAGAAGAAAGGATCGCTGGTTTGTTTAAAGGGGGAAATGTACGTCCCCACGAACTCAAGGCAGAATTGATGGAGATCATGTGGGAGAATGTGGCGATCATAAGGAATGAGGAGGGTTTAAAATTGGCCCTTGCAAGGATTGAAGAGATTCAAAATAAACTTCCGGACATGAAAGTATCAAAAGATTCGGGTTACAGCAAAGACCTCCTTGACGCTATTGAAATTCAAAACATGCTTGAGGTAGCATCACTCGTTATTCAATCTGCTTTAATCCGCCGTGAGAGTAGAGGATCACAATATAGGGAAGATTATCCAGATAGGGATGAGAGATGGAACAGAAGCATTGTAATGAACAAAAATAAAGATTTCAGCTACATAAGAAGGGGTATGGGCTGTAATACATGTAAATTATGAAGTTAAAACCCAATTATCAACAGATAAATGGGTTAACCTCTGTTTTTATATTTTTATGCCCTGACCGGGACTTGAACCCGGGTAATAGGATCCGCAATCCTACGTGATATCCGCTACACTACCAGGGCTTAATTCACAATTTCTAAATTTTTTTTTTATCCAAATTTAAAAAATAGGATCAAGCAACATAGAACAATTTAACTTTTTATGTATTTAAGGTTTCACCTTGAAATGAATTTATTTAACTCATTATCAGGGATGAATTAATGGAACTAGGTAACTCAATTGGATCCATGTCGACAAAAGCCCAAGCAAAGAACCAGCAATAACTTGGGAAGGGGTGTGTTTCTTAAGTTTTAACCTGCTCCACATTACAAGAGGTATTATTAACCCTACTATGATTCCTAAAGGGCCAAAAGTAAATATGAATGCCGCTGTTGGACCTGCAATTCCCATGGCATGAATGCTGATCTTCCAGTAGAAATTTATTATGAGAATTAGCAGGGTGTTTGTACCGTATATCAACATGAGCACAGATACAATGTCGGGTGCACCATACCATAACAACATTAAAAATCCGAGCAAATAAGAACAAATCGCAAAAATTAGTGGCACAGTTCTTTTGGTGCGGTCTGTTATGTCTAGATCGGTGTGCATTTTTTTAATAAGAATTAATGACGTTGAAATGGGTATTAAAGCCCCAAATATTATGCTGATAATGGTAGGAACAATAAACTGATCCGGACCCGCAAGAAAGTAATTTAAAATAATAAATGTGGGTATTGAAATAACAGGAGGATGGGCCACCATCGAAATGAACTTCGCTGTTTCCAACTCTGATGGATGATTATTCTGAATATTATCCATGATTTAACCCTAGCAACTAATACCGATCTAAAATAACAATTCAAATCTATTAAACATTGGTGAATCAGTAATAAATAGATATTGTAAATAGTTATGGCCTATGAATTATTAAAAATCCAATACACTGTTATTTACAATATCACTGTGATGATATCATGATAAAATCAATTATACCGTCGTTTATTATCATGTCATAATCCGAGATATAGCTTATACACATGGCCTTTATAAGATTTAACAGCCACAGCAACGATTTTGGTGTTGTCAATGCCTGGAGATGAACATATTTCCTGTCCATTCCTTTGATTTACTTCTACCAAACGATATTTCCTGTTTTCTACCCTGTTTTTAAGCCAGTTGTTGCCAATTTTATGGGCAGATTCTAGTTTATTGTCTGAAATTGAAGAGGAAATCTGTTCTAGAGTTGATGGTTCCAATGGATTAGCACTGATAGACATTAAATCGAGAGTATCCTGTGCCTGATGAAACAGGACCAATTCAAGATTGGAACCTGAAGGATCTATCTGGATATTTGTAACAGCAGCTAAAATAATTATAATCGGTAGAAGGGCAAGTAATGCATCGTAACACAAAAATATTCCACATTCCTCTTTTTTAATCATATTATCAACCCCAATGGTGAATAATTAAATTTTCAGATGTGGATATTTTTGATGCTTATTTTTCTTGGATGGCCTTCACAACTTTGTCCTTCTTTTTGATGGATTCAATGGCAGCCCTTTGGACTTTGTCCTTCATCTCATCAAAATCTTCAGGTTCAATATCTCCAACGATTTTTTTTATCTTAGTGTAGGCAGCTTCCCTAAACAAGGGTTTTAACTCTTCTTCCCTTCCATCTTCCTTGATTAATTTAGAAATTCCAGAGTTATCTACCACTCCAATTTCATTAATTTTCACACCTGCACTTGAAACTACATTCTTAACCCTTGTTGCCAGATCTTCAGGAGCTATGATCATTAATGAATCAACAGAAACTCCCAGTGGATCAATTTCTAGTTTTTCAAGCATATCTAAAACCTTTGGATTGACCATTTCTCGGATCTTTTCCTCGGAAAAACTCAGCCCTAGACCGGTAGTTTGACTGATTTCGTGGGCATCTCCTCTTAAACCGCCGTTGGTCACATCTGTCATTGCATGAACTTCTGGAAGGAGCCCGGCATTAAATATTGCTTCAGAAGCCTTTATAAAACTGATGTCCATGGTTTCTTGGACAACATCAAACATACCATGGTAAATGGCTGTTGTTGATATTGTTCCTCCACCAGACCCTTCTGTAAGAAGAATAACATCACCCGATTCTGCTCTTTTCCTGGCGGTTGGTGCATACTCTGAAATTCCAACTGCACCAACAGCACTGACAAGTCTGTCTCCTAAAACCATGTCTCCACCAACCCTAAGGGTGCTTCCAGCAACCAGGGGAACATCTACAAGTTCGGAAACTGCACAGACACCTGCTGTGAAGTCGAACAATTTTCCCACATCTCCATCGTCTGCAAGGTGCAGATCACTCAGCATAGCTATGGGATTTGAGCCCATAACACAGACATCTCGAAGTGTGGCCCTTGCAACATGGAAACCACCAAGAAATGGGTATTCACTCAGTCTGGAATGAATACCATCTACTGCTGTTGTTATGTAAACATCTTTACTATCCACAGTTGATTTAACCACACCACCATCATCTTGTGCTGATGGGTTTATGTAAGAGCTTGTTTTTGCACTTGAAACTATTTCGGCAATTTTACGGTGCACAAAGAAATCACCAGCACCACGGGATCCAACTCCAATATCTCCCATGGATACGCTGGATTGGGTGTAGTTTATCAGATCCCTCATGAATTCGTCGGGATAGGAATCAATAGTCAGGGTATTTTTAACCTCTTCAATGACGGCAGATGCCATTTTTTCTGCTTTGTCGTTATCCAGATCCTTAAACTCTAATATTTTTTTTACCAAATTTTTCTGGACAGTTTCCTCATCTTCCTCTTTAATTGATCTTCTCACGAATCCTTCGATATCCACATGCCACACCTTTTTATATTTAGTTAATTTTTAATAAAATTTTTCATACAAATATCAAAAATAATATTATTAAAATATTTATTCTACCAATTCAACAAAATTTTTCAGTATCTTAAGTCCTTTATCCCCACTTTTTTCAGGATGGAACTGTGTTGCATAGACATTATCCTTACAAATTACTGCAGGCACGTCAATTCCATAGTCCACCGTAGCAACAACAACATCAGGATCATCGGGAGCAACATAATAGGAATGTACAAAGTACATGAAATCCGATCCTATACCCTTTAGAATTGGACATTCGCCACGAATTTGCAGTTGATTCCATCCCATTTGGGGAATTTTTAATCCAGATTCCTTGATTGAATCTGGAAAATGCAGAACACTTCCTTCAACAACATCAAGTCCTGTAGTGTCTGGGCTTTCTTCGCTTCTGGTAAAAAGGATCTGAAGCCCTAAACAGATACCTAAAAAGGGTTTTCCATCGTGTATATGGTCATGGATGGCTTCCTGGTAGCTTGCAACTCCTTCCATTGCATTACCAAAAGCCCCAACACCAGGCAGAACAAGTGCATCAGCATCTTTAATTTCATTTATTGAAGAAGAAATATGGGTACTGGTGCCAATTTTGGAAAAACCATTTTTAATACTTTTTAAATTTCCAGATCCATAGTCAATAATGGTTATCATGGTTTTATTCCTAAAAAAATATGAATTTTTAAAGATTAAAATGTTTATCTTGCTTTGTAATAATCTTTAACTCTTATTGTGTCGTTGAGATGTGGTGTTGAAACTTCGTGTAGGACAGTGTTTTCTGTTGCAACTATGGAATGTTCTTCCTCTGGTTCTATCCTTATGGTGTCATTTTTTCCGAAGTAGTCTTTCCTGTCGTTAAATTCTATGTAACCTGCACCACTGACTATGTACATGGTTTCATCCTTCTTTGAATGGTAGTGGAAGGATGTTTGGTAGCCTTCCCTTATGAAAAGCTCCTTGGTCAGGTACTTATCGGTGTTTATTAAGATCTTTTCATATCCCCATGGTTTGTCTTCACGGTTTTCATATTCCTTCTTTATGGCTTCAAGTTCTTTGGAGGTGTCTATTGCCATCCAGAAAAGGCCGTTTTCTTTGTAATAACCTAATTTATTATCCTTTGCAAGCATTGGGAACACTGTTTTTTCTATGTCTCCCACTTCAAAACTTCCAAAGTCAATGTGTCCGTTGGAGAAGTAAACTCCTCCGTTGATGTAATAATCAAGAACAGGTTTTTCTTTGAAGGATACTAGCCTGTCGCCACTGATCTCCACAATTCCGTATGGTGATACCATTTGAGTTATGAAGATGGACAGTGGATAGTCAGATTTTTCCCCTTGTTCAATCATTTTTTTAATGTTCAGATCCGCCACGACATCTCCATTCCTAATTATGCACTGTTCATTATCTTCGAGGCTTTCCATACCTAGTTTAATAGCATTTAATGTTCCGAGCGGTTCATCTTCAACTATGTATTCAATTTTAACTCCTTTATATTCGTCTCCATATCTTTCTCGAATTTTTTCACTGAGAAAACCAGTTAAAAGCAGTACTTTATCAACACCTGCATTTTTGAAGTCGAAGAGTTGTTTGTCTAGGATGGTGTAATTGTCTTTAATTTCTATGAGTGGTTTGGGAACTGTTTCAGTTAATGGCCTTAACCTCTTTCCGAAGCCTCCGCAGAGTATCATTCCAACTGTTCTTGTCATATTATCACCTTACATAATACAAATGATCTTAATTTTTTTTGATATGGCTATACTATTGTGACGATTGTATATAAAAATTCATTTCAATTAATGATTTGCCTATACAAACTTTATTCTGTTTAGTACAAGCCAAACGTTTTTTGTTTCGTTTGATATTTCATTTGAGTGCTGATCAATCTTGAATTTCCATCAATCCCCTTAAACTATCTCCTAGATCCGACGGAACAATTTTATCAGTTCCAAGTGTCTTGGAATGAGCATCTAGTTCAGTTACTACATAATCATATCCAAGGCTTTTTAATGGTTCAACAAGTCTAGGACCATCTGTAACAGCCACTGTCACAGAATTAACTTTCTCAACAGGAAATGCATGGGGCACACCCAAAACAACAACTAAATCAAAATTACCTTCATTCAAAATTTGTTCTGCCTTTATTCCAGTCACAGGATACTCGTCCAACCCTCCTGTGATATGTTTCACGGTTGTTCCACTTTCTAGGAGTTCTTTTGTTATGTTTGATGCATGTCCCCTTATTCTTGGTAAACCCACATTTTCATCTAAGTTGGCAATCACAGTGTACTCATTTTCTGGAAAATATTCTCTGAATGGAATATTCAGGATATCTGCAAAGAGATAAGATGTTTCTTTCTTGGAGTTTAGAATAAATGCAATTTTTTTGTTGGATTTAAATGCATTTAAAATAATATTTGCAACTTTAACCTTATTGTCTCCGTAGGATGGTTTGATGTAACTTCCCTGTGCCATTCCCCTGGTTTTTTCGATCTCTGTTGCTTTCTTAAGCATTTTCGTCTGTCTTTCCATTTCATCTCGAGATATGATGCCTTGGTTTGAAGCAGCATCCAGCACAGCAATGGCCCCTTCGGTGTTATCACCTTCTCCCAAACCTCCATGGGATTCTACTGTAACTACTTGGGCATTTATGCCTGCATTTTTAACTGCTTCTTTCATATCTTCGCCTATGATCATGCTTACACAGGTTCCAACAACTCCAACCAACTTTGGATTAAAAAGTTCTTCTACTTTAAGCAGAACTTCTTCGAGTTTTTCTGAAGCTCCAAAAATGAAATCATTCTCAGACATGGAAGTCGTTACAACTCGGACTCCGTCATTTTCAAGCAATCTACCTGTTCGAAAACAACAACCATGTGGGCCGTGTAAAACAATTACATCGGCATTCATATCGCGTAATGTGTATAAAGACGCTGCTATAGGGCTCGGTCTTGGATGCAATTTATCACCTCGATGAACTTGATCTATAAACTATAATGAATTGTGTTATAGATATAACATTAACCCCATTCAGAAACTAACTGAAAATTTAGTAGTGAGGATTATGAAGATAGAAAATATATTCGAAGGCATATTTGTTGAAAGACCAAACAGATTTCTAGTTCATTTTAAACTAAATTCAGCAGATAAAACCGTTGAAATGGCACATTTGAGAGATCCAGGAAGATTAACAGAACTTTTAACTCCTAACATCAAACTCCTCCTTAGGAAGGCAACCAACCCAAACAGAAAAACTGGATATGATGTGATAGCAGTTCATAATAACAACAGATGGATACTCATAAATTCAGGTTTTCATAGTGATCTAGCTTCCGAACTCATAAAATCTGGTCTGATTAGGGATATAAATGATTATTCAATAGATAGGAGAGAGTTCAGCTATGGAAATAGTAGAATAGACTTTCTTTTAAAGGCAGCCACATCCATCCCGATGCTATTGGAGGTGAAAGGCTGTACCTTGGTTGAAGAGGGCTTGGCAAAATTTCCAGATGCACCAACTTTAAGGGGTAAAAAACATCTTGACGAACTTTCAAAATCAACTAAAAATGGATATGAAGCTGCAGTACTGTTCCTAATAATTCGTGACGACGCAGAAGAATTCACTCCAAACACACCCATGGATCCAGATTTTGCTGCATCTCTTAAGAATGCAGATGAAAATAGGGTTAAAATCATTGCATATTCCTTTCAAAACATTTATAAAAACAATATCCTTGAGATCAGGCCATTTAAACGAGTGCCAATAGTTTTAGACAATTAAATCTTTTAACTAATCTAATTTGTGATTATGTGGTGATCTAGTTGAATTTTCCATTTTTATGATTAAAATTATTCTCTTGGAATAATTGGGCCTAAATTTTGGGGTTATTCTGGATTCAATTTTTTCTTTAATTATACACTTGCAATGCACGTCTCTCTCTGAAAAATTATATTACTTAATAACAAATTTTATGATGTTTTCCATACAAATATATCCCATAGAAATGGAAACTGGGGAGGATTTGAATGGATTATGATGTTATAATTATTGGTGCAGGTCCTGCGGGTATTTTCGCTGCAAATGAACTGGCAGACAACATGAAGGTTGTTGTTGTGGATAAAGGAAGGGGTCTAGATCATAGGATTTGTAGAGCCCTTGAAGATGGAAAATGCAGAAAATGTTATCCTTGTAATATAACTGGGGGACTAGGGGGTGCAGGTGGACTTTCAGATGGTAAACTGAATCTCAAACCCGATATTGGGGGTGATCTTGAAGAATTTGTGGACACAGATGAAGCTTGGAAAATTGTAAGGCAAATAGATGAATTATTCCTAAAACATGGTGCTTCCAAGGAACTATTTGCACCTGAAGCTGACAAAATAGCCCCAATTATGAAACAAGCAGCTGCAAATGGAATAAATTTCATCCCCATAGTTCAAAGACACATGGGATCCGACAAAACACCACCTATCATAAATTCCATCAAAAAAGAATTGGAGAATAAAGGTGTTGAGTTTTTGCTAGATACCGAAGTAATTGACATAATTGCAGATGGAGAGTTAAGAGGTGCTTTACTTAAAAATAAGGATGGAGAATTTACCTTCAAAACCCATTATGTTCTCGCTGCTCCTGGAAGGGTAGGTGCTAAATGGTTGTATTCCCAAGCTCAAAAACTTGAAATTCCAGTTAGACACAACCCAGTGGATCTTGGAGTACGTGTTGAAATTCCCCAAATAGTGATGGATGAGTTAACAAAGATAAACTGGGACCCTAAATTTCATATCATCACTAAAACCTACGATGATTTTGTGAGGACATTTTGTGTCTGTAACAAGGGTTTTGTTGTTGAAGAGGTATATGATGACTTTGTTGGTGTGAATGGTCATTCAATGATAAATAAAATTTCTGAGAACACGAACTTCGCTTTTCTAGTAAGAGTTGAACTAACAGAGCCTGTAGAAAATACATCAGAATATGCCTCTTCCATTGCAAACCTTGCAAACACATTGGGTGGAGGTAAACCCCTTATACAAAGACTTGGAGACCTTAGGAAGGGCAGAAGATCCACTTGGAGGAGGTTGGAGCGAAGTAACGTCACACCAACGCTAAAAAGTGTGACTCCTGGTGATATTGCAATGGCTCTACCCCACAGAGTTGTCGTAGATATTATTGAGGGGCTAGAATCTTTAAACAACGTTATTCCGGGAGTGGCATCTGATTCAACCCTAATTTACGCTCCTGAAATAAAACTCTATGCAATGAGATTAGAGCTAGATAAAAACTTAAAAACAAGAGTTGACAGGCTTTATGCTGCTGGAGATGGGGCAGGTGTTTCAAGGGGAATAGTAGGTGCTGCAGCAACAGGAATAGTGGCAGCAAGAAATATCCTTGAAAATTATCTAAAAACAGTAAAAAGCAATTAAGAAAACTAAAGGTAGATGAAATGAACTGGAAGCTGCTTGGATTGGGAGCATGTGTGAATGCAATTTTAACAGGCATTATAACCATAATATACTTACCATTAGCTTTCATAGGGCCTTTTACAGGAGGATTCTTGGTATCATACCTCAGTAAAGGATACGAAGATTACAATGGAATTGATTGGAAGGATGGAGCAGTTGTTGGAGCAATTTCCGGATTGATTGGCGGTCTGATTCTGGCACTGCTTTTTATATGGCTTGGAACTTGGAATGCAGCATTAGAAAGTTTAACAGGGAACAATTTAATTCTGATATCCTACGTTATACTTCAGGTAACCGTACTCCTAAGCTTTATTTTGGGATTGATTGGTGGAGTTGTGGGAGTGGCACTCAAGAATTAAATTATTATTTTAAATGATTTAAAGAATTAATAATAATATGGTGCTTTTTAAGCGGAATTATGACGAAAATTAAGGAAAATTATATAATTCAATCGTGATAAAAAAAATGAGAGGTTTAAAATATCCTGGAGGATATTAATACTTTAGTTAATTTAACTCTACCATTAACCTGTGATCTCAACCTCGAGAACTACCCATGGATTTGCACCAGTATCAATGGTTGCCCACACTTCTTCTTCAGTATCTTTACTGAATAGGGCTTCTGTGTCAATTTCAAGGTCTTCAGCTAATTTAACACTGTATGTTCGACCTCTTTGAGATTTAACTATTAAATCATCTTCAAAACCAATTCCTATAACTTTTTGTCTTAATTCAGTTTTTTCTGCCATAATTATTTCCCCTTAGTTTTGATTAATATTCTTTCTTTCATACTTAATAATTTAGTTGGATCGCACTGGCAACATAGTATATGCAAGTATGAATTATTAATTGTTAAGGAATTTGATTTTGGAAAAATGTCGATGTTAACCTGTTATACCACTTAAATTTTTTATAAACCTACAAGGACATTCTTATTCAGATGGAATTTAGCGAGAATTCATTAAATATTTGGAGATGCATAAACTGAGCACAAATTTTGATAAAAACAGTCTTAAACTGCCCTGGAAGACTTTATCCATAGCAATTGTTCTAAATTTTTTTATATGGGCATATCTATTCATTACGCCGGCCATGGAAACAGTACTCGCAGCAAATTTACATATTTCGCATTTTCAGACAAGTTTGCTCTTCACTGCTCCAATACTCATGATTGCGTTGGTTGCAATACCTGCAGGTATAACCGCAGACAGAATAGGGCTTAAAAAAACAATGGGAATTGGTGCAATTGTGGCTTGTATTGGTGCCGTACTCAGGGGTACTGCTCCAGACTATTCCTCCCTCCTCTTATTTTCAGTAATCTTTGGAATAGGTATGGGACTCACATTTGCAAATTTGCCGAAGTTAGCAAGATCATGCAGTTCTGTGGAACAAACTAGTTCTGTCATGGGATTTGTCAATGGATTTGGAGTTTTAGCAGGTATTGGGTTGGCCCTTGCCATTACAGTACCAATAATATACTCTTTTACAAACAGTTATCAGGATGTTTTTTATATATGGGCTTTGCCACTGATTTTAACCACGATTCTTTGGTGGATAATCGTTGATGAACCTCCCTGCACAGACCATGAACCCGAATCTGATACTGGATCCATGGGGCTCATTGAGGTCCTAAAAAATAAAACATTGTGGCTTCTGGCAATCATACTTCTACTCCACAACATATTCTTCTACACTTGGTCTGGATGGATTCCCACCTACCTACTAGAAAAGGGAATCAGTATGAACGTCAGCGGTCTGTTAACATCTATCATGCTGTGGGTGGGTATTCCAACTGTGATACTGGTACCTGCATTATATTCAAGAATTAATGTGTCGAAAAAACTTCTAATACTGGTTCCAAGTTTGATATTTACATTTCTTGCACTTTGGATAATGCCTGCAGCAGGATTTTCCATACTCATAATAATGATAGTTGCTGGAATAATCAACATACTCCGTTTCAATACATTACTCAGTTTACCAGTTGAGATAATGCCAAAAAAACATTCAGGAGTTGCGGGGGGAGTTGTTATATCCATTGGTTATTTGGGGGCTGTTATTGGGCCCAGCATGGCCGGACAAATATTAGATATTACTGGAAGTTTTCAGCCGATATTTATAATTCTGGCAGTTCTATCCTTGATAACTATGGGATTAACATTTTTGCTACCAAAAAACAAACAGGGGATTTGAATAGGCTTAATTTAACCTATTATGGTTATGGGTTGATATAAGAATAAATATGAATTTGATAATTCAGTGATGTTGGATCAGAGCAATTTTCACACCATTTGGATCCTCCATGAAAGCCAGTTTACCAACTGTTATTGGCACAGGATCCATGGTAATATTAGCTCCCTTAGATATCAATTCTTCAACTATGGCTTCAACATCTTCAACATCCATGCCTATGGAATAAAGTCCAATATCGTGTTGAGGATCCTTTATCAGTTCAATCATGGTGTCCCCTTCGCCTTTAAGTAAGGTTATCACTATGTCTGGGGCGGGATTGTGCTGGCTATCCACTTCAAATCCAATCACGTCCCTATAGAAACTCACAGATTCATCCATATCCTTGACAATCATAGTAGTGTATTTAATTTTCACAGTGATTCCTCCTTAAAAGAGTCTTTTACCTGATGCACATGACTCCTCATTTAACGACAAAACATCACCCAATTTATTTTTTTTCTTAAATGAAATAGTATTTATGAAGAGGTTTAATTAATGATGGGTATTCTAAATAAATCAGAGATTAATGCGTGAATAATAGAAATTGGTGTTAAGATTATCCCTAACATCATGCTTACCTCATATAGTAAACTGCTTCTTTGATCGGGTCTAGATCTAAGTCGATTAAAAAATGAACTCCAAGCAATACCATAAGCGTTTCCGATCATTATGGAACGAATGGAACCGAGGATGCCGTTTGCTTTGGATATTCCATAGATATCTACTATGCGTTGCCACGATTCACTAGTAGGGTTTCCTCTCGTGTCTGCATAATGTTGCGCAAAGAGGACGGCTGCAACTTCATTAGTAGGTACATCATCAATAATTCCAGAAAGCATATTTTTGATTTCTTCATTACTCATTCCACTCTCAAGAGCCCTTTTTGTGTGTGCATAAGAACATATTTCACATCCATTCACTTCAGTCACTGCAAGCATTATCCTTTCTATAAATTTTGGACTTAGTTCTTTTTTTCGTTTAGCTTCAAACATATATTTCATCGTTCGAATTCCTTTGTAAAAAATCCAGTAAGATTCTCGGACTGAGTATAGGTTTTTGCCAAATTCCGGCTCAATATTTCTGATTTTGTGTTTTTCTTTGATATTCATGACTTATTTCCTTCAAAATTAGAATTTATATGAAAATTATTGGATTAATCATTAATATTTAGAGCTAATTCGTCATTGCACGATTTAAAGCGGTTCAATTTACATAATATATTTTTGTCTCTTATCTTTTATTTTAGATTAATAAATAATAAAATTATCAGTGGGATGTCCATTTTATTTTGGATGAAATTTTTCCTTAAATAACATTTAATTTTTCCTTTGATAAAGCAGAGCTTATCTTATTCTTCATGTTTTTTGACCTCGTTATTTGTACAAACATGGTAGGGAGGATTTCCGGTAGTTCTGGAAGTGGAATAATGTGACCAGGAATAGACTTATGCCCAGTTCAACATGTTCATAGAGTAGTTGTGATTAGTGAACAAACCAAATTCCATAGGTAATAGGAACTCGAAACCTGCTCCTGCGGATAATAAAAAATGTTAATCCAATTATTAACTCCTCATGAGCTTTTATTTAAATTTTAAAATTTTTAAAAAATTTATTGATATTGCTCAAACATTAAAAAAATGTTTAAAGGGGGATACTTCAAAAAAAGGGATTAAATAGAGACAATTCTCTATTTAATTTTTTGATATTATTTAGTACAGTTAGGTGTTTTGGCTACAGGTAGCTCCGGAGGCACCGTTTTTCTGACCGTTCTGGTATTTGTAATGGTTATCTGTACTGGTGTTAGCAGTATTTTTTAAACCATACTGGTACTTGTGTTGGTCTCCGTCACTCGTTGTACACTTAGTGGTTGTGCAATTTTTCTGACCGTTCTGGTTTTTGTCATGGCTGTGTGCTTGGGTTTGATCACAAGTTCCTGAATGATTCTGAACTTGAGCTGTTGTGTTAGTTGATGTTTGATTCAATGCAAATGCCGGTACAATACTGACTATTAGTACCATTGCACAAATTAAAGCTGCTTTTTTCACATTTTCACCTCCATCTCTTGGGTGACTAGAGATTGTCCGGCAGTATATAAATGAATATTCCGAGTTTTTACCCAGATTAGTACCAGATTACTCCCAAGTTACCCCGATTAGGATAGAAAGTGCGAAAAATTCTATTATATTTAAAAAGAAAATTGGAGCGCCCATACCCGGACCTCTAAATCCCTGATATGTTAGTAAAAATCCAGTAAATAGTATATTCTGTAACAAGAGCAAAAGAGCAAATGCCACCAATCCGAAAGTAAACTTAGATTTAAAATCTCGATAACTTCTTAAATACATAAATAATAAAAATATTAGAAGGCATATATTCCCAATTCCTATGATGATGTCAATTGTTATAATTTGGGAGTTTGCAAGCTGCAGTCCTAATCCTTTTCCTGCTTCAGTTCCGTTTCCTCCATGAAATCCTTGTCCTCCCACTTGCATTTCAAATCACCTCTACAAATTATGAATTGTTCATTATTTTTTCATTTTGCTCAGAATCTCAATGAATATGGGGTAATTCTCTTCCATACGATTTGATAAAAATATCATTTTCCCATATTTTTTCTCATCACCGGAATTAACAAGAATATTATGATCCTCTAAGACTTTAATATGATGTTGAATCGTTTTATAATCCAAATCCAGTTCTAAAGAAAGCTGATTTATATTATAAGGCCTATCATGAAGGGCTTCAATTATCCTAGCACGATTAGTTCCTCCCCTACTTCCAGCTATCAAATACCATAGAACCCGCTTCATGAATATCATGATTAATTATGTTATAGATAATATATGAGATTATCTAAATTCACAACGTTAGAAGGATGGTTCTAAAGTTTTTGAAGAATTGGATACATTGTATTTATAATTTCTCAAAGATTTGGAGATTAGTAAAAAAAATAGAATTAAAATACCAAAAATATGGAAAGATCTACAAAACAAACAGAGATAAGAAATTATGTACGGTTGTGAAAAAAGATTATTATTATTCAAAATGAAAAGAAATGGAAAATTTAATGAGTTATTCTACATTAAAGTTTCAGTCCCAAAAAGCAAAATAAGTGTTATTTTTGGCTTGATTGGACTATAATTGACTTTACTAACTAAAAAATCCAAAGATACTATTAAAAAGTTCTAAATTTGATTTAAATGCGTCGAGGGTATTCAAAACACAACTATATCCTCACCATATTGTTCCACTAATATATTGTAGTTCAACAATATTCTTGATTTTCCCTCTATTCTTCTTCTTTTTTAACAGAAATATCGCAGTCATCCATGATATCTTTGAGTGTTTCTTTGAGTTCTTTTTGTGATTCATAGATTGTTGTTTTTATTTCGTAGGCTTCACTGTCCATGTTTGCCAAGACTTCTTTAGTTCTCTCATGATTGTTATCCATAATATCCTTTAACCTTAAAAAATTCTTCTTAAGTCTTCCTTCAACCCGCATGGAAAATAATATGGCAAATATTGCCAGTATAATTGAACTAATGCTGGATATGATGGATACTATAACTACTATATCAGCCAATTCTCTCACCAATTATTTGTATGAATGTGATGCATTGTAAAATCGAGATTGAATATTTTCCGAGTCAAGTACAGCCTATCTTCCATGAGGTGCTTGTATACGTCTTTCATATGATAAATTTAAGGGATTTATATGAGTACTACTTTTTTGTTAAATATTATATTTTATAATAAATATCCCTATCTGCATATGATGCTTAGAATATCTCCATCCTTGATTTCGTATTCTGATGAAATTCTTCTGCAACTTCTAGCATCAATTGCATGCATGAAACTGTCCCCAATATCGGTGTGCACAACATATGCCATATCCCGTGGTTTAGACCCATTCTTGATTAGGAGTGCATCTGGCAGTACATTGCCCTTTTGATCAGACATTTTATGTTCGTCTTCAACAGGGAAAACAACTATCATATCCAACACATCAAACACTGCTGCATTCAATGCTTCTTGAACTCCTGTACTACCATATTTTTGAAGTACATGTTCTTTGATGTAGTTGAGGGCTTTCATCTGATTTTCATTAAGTTTTTCTGGGTTAACAACTTCAAAATTTGAATCACCCGGGAAATAATCGATCAAACCTGCTTCAGATGCTCTTATGAGGGCTAGTTCTGATTCAGCTGATGCTGGGATGACTCTGCCATACTTTTCTTCGAGCCTTTTGATATTTTTCTCTGAAGTAGGTAAATCTGCCTTATTTGCTACGATTAACATTGGTTTTGCCCTTCTAAGAAGGTCTTGAAGCATGTTGATGATGTCATCATCTTCCCATTTATCGTAGTCCTTGTCTACCACCTTTTTTGCTTCTGCAATATCTTCCAATGCTATTCCTGTTCCGCTCAGCTGTTCTGAAAGAACTTTAGCAATGTCGAGTCTTTCTGACATTACCTTTCTGATCATTTTATTCCAGTTCTTCTTTAGAATTCCGAAGAGCCACATGGTGATCTCGTGCTCTAAAAATTCAACATCTTCCAGAGGATCATGGGTTCCTGGTTCGCAGGGTCTTCCTTCCTCATCTGTTGAACCTGAAGCATCAATGATATGAATAAAAGCTCTTGCTTGTCTTAAATCGTCTAAAAATTTGTTCCCAAGTCCTCTTCCTTCATGGGCCCCTGGAACTAGACCTGCAACATCGATTAATTCTACTGGTATCAATCTTTTCCCACCATCACACTTGGAGTTGTGGGGGTTGCATGTGAGTTCCAGTTCCTTGCATGGACAATCTGTAACCACGTGTGCAATTGCTTTGTTCGCATCTATGGTTGTGAATGGGTAACTTGCAACATCAACCTCTGATAATGTTGCTGAATTAAAAAAAGATGACTTTCCAACGTTTGGTTTTCCTGTAACAGCAATTTGAAGCATATTTTTCCTTCCTTATAATAGTTCTCTGATCTCTAAACTAATTTAAAGGACCATGTTAAATAACAATTTCGATATAATTAAAAACTGCATAAAATTCTAAGTTGTTTAGGAAATTAAATCTTTAAACTCTGTTCCATTAAATAGATGAATATCAAAGAGTTTGGACACAAGTTTTAGGAAAACAACACTTTAGAGAATTTATTAAGGAGAATAAAACCATGTCAAATTTATATCTGGTGGGTATTGGCCCGGGATCAGGGAAATATTTAACGAAGGAAGCAGAAGATGTTGTCAACTCTTCAGAAATTGTGATTGGCAGTAAAAGGGCTTTAAAACTATTTCCAGATATGAAGGCAGAAAAAATTGAACTCAACGCCCAAAATATGGGGGAAATGCTTAAACTGGCTGTTTCAAAGGCTGCTGATAATAATAAGGTTGCACTCCTCTCCACAGGTGACCCTGGATTTTCAGGTTTGCTCAAGCCCATCCAGAAAATTAAGGGAAATTTGGACCTTGAAGTTGTTCCAGGAATCAGTTCAATTCAACTTTGCGCATCCAAACTTCAAATACCTTGGGACGAGGCAAATATCATAACAATGCATGGAAAGGGATTTTCATCCAGTCTCTTACCATTACTATCAAATGGTAGACCAACCATTATCCTGCCAAACACCACCATTAATGAAACTGTGAATTATCTGATGGAAAAAGGAATAGAACCAAACAGGGCAGTAGCTGTGTGTGAAAATTTATCCTATGAAAATGAAAAAGTTGTGAAAGCCAAATTAGAGGAACTTCTGGCTGAAAAATTTGGTTACATGTGTGTATTGGTGGTTTACTGAGGTGAATAAAAATTAAAAGTTCAGAACTACTTTTAAAACTAAAAACAGAAATAGAGCCCTACAGGACGTTGATCAAACCTAAAACTGATATAGATGATGAATTACAGGGGGCAATGTCTTCCTACAACGCTGAAAACTTTAGAAGATTAACAGAAACCCATTTTTCGGGAGAAGATGAAGAAATTAACACAAAGGAATTAACTGCCCTTGAAGAATCCATAGATCACTACTTTGAATTGTACGCACCCGACAACATAGAATTTAGAGAGTTCATTAAGATAGTATCTGTCTATCTAACATTCATAGAAAAAAGGCCATTACATCCTCCGGGCATAATATTTTCTGGAGGAGACACTGTATATGAAAACAAGGGAATTTACTACTGTACAGGAAAAAAACAGTTTAAAAACGACGATCATTCACTCTGTAACTTCTGTGTTTGTCATGAAATTTAAATAAGAACTGTAAACTCAGTTAGTCTTGAAAATAAAATTATAAATAAAATTTTTGCAGTGCTAATGGCTGCTTAGCTCTTCATCAGATTCATTCCACGGTGGAGACACTATGCATAGAAATTTAAGATCTTCTTTTCCCGTGTTTTTTATCCACTGATTCTTTTTAGGGGGAATGTAAACTGCCTGGCCTGATTCCACAGTTTCCACCTCGTGGTCAATATGCATCTGACCTTGACCCTCCAGTACGAAGTACACCTCAACAGATTCCCTAAGAATATGGGGCAGTGAAGATTTTCCAGGCTTTAGAACGGCATGTGCAATGCTGAAGTCCAGTTTGACTCCGTCGTTTTTGGGGTGTAACAATTCTGCTAGAACTGTTTCATCGACTGCATTGAAGTAGTTTGAACTTTTTGTGTCCTTGATGAGCATGGTTTTTTTATAAAAAAAAATAGGGGAATTTGATGGTTTCCCTAGTTCATTGGAATGGCCTTAACTCCATCGTCAAGATGATCTCCGTAGAGAATATCTCCAATTTCTGTTAAACGCTCCATTCCTTTAACTTCGTGTTTTTGTAGAGGAATTTCTGCAATAACTTGCTGACCGAATTTTTCCTGTATGGTTTTCAACCTCTGTTCCTGTATCTTCCTTCTTGCAGCACAGAATTCACAGTCAGCTTCTTCAGGCTGGATCTGGTTGACTATAACACCATCAGTTGTCATGTTGTACTTTTTAAGTGCCTGCATAGCACGTTCTGATTCGTATATGGACATTTCTTCAGGTATAACAACGGTTTTGAAGGTTGTTCTCATTGGATCAGCCATAATTCCCCTGGCTTCTTTGATCCGTTTTTTGGTTTCTTCCATATCTTCAAGAGCCTTATCTTCTTCCTCTTCGTCTCCCATGAACGGCATGATATTCTTAAATGCCTTGGCCATGCTTCCAACCTGGCGCCTAATGGTGATCATTTTACCAACCCAAGAATCCATCATTTCAGGCATTGAAAGTAATCTCAGTGTGTGGCCTGTTGGAGCGGTATCGAAGATAACAATATCGTACTCGTCAGTCATCATGTACTGTAAAAATTTGTCAAATGCAGCAGCTTCATCTATACCTGGAGCCATTGAAGCCATATCCATCTGGTCTTGCATCATTCCCATATCCATACCTGGATTTAAGGCTTGTTGTTCCTGCATTTTTGCCTGATAATCTTGCATAGCAATCTCTGGGTCGATTTCAAGGGCTTCAAGATTTTCTGCAATTGGTGTTGGGTTGTGTCCAATGTTCCTTTCATAGGAATCTGAAAGTGAATGTGCTGGATCTGTAGAGATGATAAGGGTGTGTTTTCCCTGTCTAGCAAACCATAATGCTGTAGCAGCGGAAATTGTAGTTTTACCGACTCCACCTTTACCACCTATAAATACAAATGTTGTTTTTCCTTTATTAAACTTAAAAATGTCTTTAAATGCCATGATACTCCTCCAGTTCTGTAACTAAAAATTAGTAAACATTTTTAGTAGTAAGATATGTTGTAGTTAGTTTTAAAGTATTCTATAGTATACATGATCAATCCCATAAAAATATGATCCATTCACTAAGAAATTCATTTAAAAATTATATTAGATTGAAAAACAGAATGAATTGTAGAGTTAAATAACCAAAATATGTAAACAAGGGTTTAAAAATGAAAGAAAAAAGCATCGATATTCCCATGGACGATGGTGAAAAAACCATCAAACAACTATCTGAATTTATCAAAGACAAAGTATCACAGTCCAGAAGTGCAGGGGTAGTGATTGGCCTCAGCGGAGGTATAGATTCTGCTACAACAGCCTACTTGTGTGCAAGGGCACTTGAAAAAGAGCAGATTCTAGGCATAATAATGCCGACTGAGACAACTTCCTACGAGGATATTGACGATGCCGTAACAGTGGCTGAAGAACTGGGAATTGAATACGAAATTATAGCTGTGGATGATCTCATTAGCCCTTTCAATGAGCTCTGCATGCATTCAGTGAGCAACAAACTCAAAAACACTCCGTCAAGGAGTCTTGCAAATGCAAATTTAAAGGCCAGAATCAGGATGATGATCCTATACTACCATGCCAACGATCTTGGAAGGATGGTGGTGGGAACTGGAAACAGAACAGAACTTCTAATTGGCTACTTCACCAAGTATGGTGATGGTGGTGTGGATATTCTTCCAATAGGAAATTTATACAAGACAGAAGTAAGAAGCATTGCCCAAATATTAGGGGTTCCAGAAAACATCATTAAAAAGGCACCAACAGCAGGACTATGGCATGGACAAACAGATGAAGAGGAACTAGGTATCAAATATGAAACACTGGACAAACTCCTTTTCTTGATGGTTGACAAAGGTTTAGATGACCAGAAAATTGCAGAAAATCTGGATATTTCAGTGGAAGAAGTTTTAAGGATAAAAAACAAAGTTCAAAGTTCCAAACATAAATTAGAACCTGCTCCAACACCGGGACCTGATATTGGGAGTTATTAATAATGTACTCCAGTATATACGTCACAACATCAGATATTTCCGAATCAAGAAAAATTGCAAGGGTGCTGGTCCAAGAAAGATTGGCTGCCTGTGTGAACATAGTGCCGGCCATAGAATCCATCTACAGATGGAATGGGGAGATAGAAGAGGATTCAGAATCTCTTATTTTTATTAAAACACGGAGTGACCTGGTGGAAAATGTGATTAAGAGGGTAGAAGAAATTCACAGTTATGATACGCCATGTGTACTGGAGTTATCAATTAAAAGGGGTTCTAAAAAATATTTTAAATGGCTGGATACAGAAGTAGATAAAGTGATTTAAATGAACTGTAGTTTACATATTATTTGTTGAGAATTAATATGTTATGAAATTCAATTCATTATAAAAATTCAAACAATTAAAGATCATAAATAATTGATTTTAAATTCACGGTAGAATTTTAATTGAAATTTAAGTTTTATTCTGGGGATGATCAGTTGACCGACATTAAAATTGAAGAGAAATGGCAGAGGGTTTGGCAAGAATCCAACTTATTCCAGTCAGATCCCAACAACAAAAAGAAAGTATACGTAACAGTTGCATATCCGTATCCAAGCGGTGCAATGCATGTGGGCCATGGAAGGACCTACACAGTACCAGATGTATATGCACGTTTTAAGAGAATGCAGGGATATAATGTCCTGTTTCCGATGGGATGGCATGTTACAGGAGCTCCTGTGGTAGGTATTGCCAAGCGTATACAGAGACAGGATCCATGGACCATTGATATTTATAAGAACATACACAAGGTTCCTGAATCAGAACTCGCAAAGTTCACTGATCCAGAGTACATCGTGAAGTACTTCGGTGAAGAGTACCACGATGTCATGACAAGGATGGGTTACTCCATAGACTGGAGAAGAGAGTTCAAAACATTAGATCCACACTATCAAAAATTTATAGAGTGGCAGTTTAGAAAATTGAAGAATATGGGCCTGGTGGGTATTGGAGAACATCCAGTGAAGTACTGTCCGGAAGATCAGAACCCTGTTGGTGACCACGATCTACTGGAGGGTGAAGGAGTTGGAATAAACGAACTTACCCTGATCAAATTTGAACTGGATGGAAATTATCTTGTTGCAGCAACATTCAGACCAGAAACTCTGTTTGGTGCTACAAATCTATGGTTGAACCCTGATGAAGATTATATCAAGATAAAGATCGGTGATGAAAAATGGATCATTGCCAAGGATGCTTACGATAATCTAACTAATCAAAAGAAGAACATAGAAATCGAGGGAGATATTGATACCAACGAACTGGTGGGAAAATATGTTAAAAATCCACTCACAGGAATTGAACACATAGTACTCCCAGCATCCTTTGTAGATCCAGAGTATGGGACCGGAGTGGTTTACTCCGTACCTGGCCATGCTCCAGCAGATTTAATAGCACTTCAAGACCTCAAAAAGAACAATGAGCTACTAGAGAAATTTGGTCTTGTTGAAAAAATCGAGACCATACAACCGGTGGGAATAATCAAACTAAAGGGTTATGGGGAGATACCTGCCCAGGACATGCTTGACAAGTTCGATGTAAAACATCAAAACGATCCTAATCTCAAGGAAGCAACCAATGAAATATACAAGTTGGAACATGCAAAGGGGGTTATGGATGAGAAAACTGGGGATTACAACGGATACAAAGTTGTGGATGCTCGGGATGAAATTATACAACTTCTCCTGAAAGATAAGCTTGGAGATATACTGTTTGAATTCGCAGAAAGACCAGTTATTTGCCGTTGTGGTACAAAATGTGTGGTTAAAATCCTGGAAGATCAATGGTTCCTCAAGTATTCAGACGAAGAATGGAAAGAGTTAACCTATCAGTGCCTCGAGAGCATGAACATAATACCTGAAGAAATCAGGGCCAACTTCAAATATTACATAGGATGGTTGCAGGATTGGGCTTGTTCACGTAGAATTGGGCTTGGAACTAAATTACCATGGAACACTGACTGGTTGATAGAGCCTTTAAGTGATTCAACCATATATATGGCCTACTACACCATTGCAAAGTACATGAATTCAATAGATCCAGAAGATCTCAACGATGAATTCTTTGACGAAGTATTTTTAGATATTAAATCCGATAAATCATCAGTTAAGATAGATAGTGAACTTACAAAGCAGATGAGGGATGAATTCAACTACTGGTATCCTCTGGACTGGAGGTTATCTGCCAAGGATCTGGTTGGTAACCATCTTTCATTCCACATGTTCCATCATTCAGCAATATTTCCAAGGGATAAATGGCCTCAAGGAATAGTTGTGTTTGGAATGGGACTTTTAGAGGGAAATAAGATGTCTTCTTCCAAGGGAAACATCATAATGTTGGAGGACGCAATCAACACCTACGGTTCTGATGTTATCCGACTATTTTTAATGTCCTCTGCAGAGCCTTGGCAGGATTTCGACTGGAGAGAAAATGAGGTAAGGGGAATCAGCAAACGTATGGAATGGTTCTTTGAATTTGCCCGTCGTGTGGAAAAAATCTACGGTTCTCAAATACTCATCATGGATCACCTAAACCCTCCATCTGTTGAACAGCCAATAAGCAAATGGATGCTTGCACAAGTGAACATGCGAATAAATGATGCAACAGAAGCATTAGAAGGATTCCAAACAAGAAAAGCACTACAAGATGCATTTTTCTTGTTTAAAAAGGATATAGATCATTTGTTCTATAGAATAGAGCACCAAAGTGAAGATGAAGAAGCAATGAACGAAATTGCAGAAGTTCTGGTGTACATTTTGGGAGTGTGGATCAGGCTCATGGTTCCATTCGTACCCCATGGATGTGAAGAACTATGGAACAAATTTGGAGGAGAAGGTCTGGTATCCACAACACCTTGGCCAGAGTACTTTGCAGAACTCGTGGATGAATCTGTTCAAAAGGGAGAGGAAATAGTTCACGGACTTTCACAGGATATAAATGAAATTAAAAAGGTCATTAATATCAAACCACAAAAGATCCATGTATACGTGGCTCCAGAATGGAAATGGAAGTTATTTGAAATTGCAGACGGTATTGGTAAGCCTGACATAGGAAAAATAATGCAAACAGCTATTAAACAAAATATTCACGACAACAAAAAGGAAATTGCTGAATTTGCAAAGAAAATCGGTAGAGAAATGACAAAGATGAAATATGTGGGCATCATCGATGAATATTCAATATTGAAGGATTCAATTGAATTCCTTTCAGGGGAAGCAGATGCAGAAATAGTTATCTATGATGAACCTAGTTACGACCCTGAAAACAAATCCAGAAATGCCATGCCATACAAACCTGCAATATTCATAGAAGGATGAAATTAATCCCTTCTATTTTTTTTATTTTTAAAAGAGAACTGATTCGATCTTATTCAGATTTTAAATAATTTTTTAAGGTACCAATACCTTCAATTTCAATTTCTACTGTATCTCCTATGTGCATTGGCCCTACACCTGGAGGCGTTCCTGTTGAAATTATATCTCCGGGCAGTAGTGTCATGATGCTTGATATAAATTCCACCAGTTCGTTGACATTAAAGATCATGTTTTTAGTATTGGAATTCTGCTTGATCTCGTTGTTAAGTTTTAAAGAAATATTCAAATTCATGGGATCCACTTCAGTCTCTATACATGGTCCAATGGGTGCAAATGTGTCAAAACTTTTTGCACGAGTCCACTGAACATCCTTCCTTTGTTTGTCCCTTGCTGTGACATCGTTAACAACTGTGAAGCCTCCAATGAATTCTTGTGCATTTTTTCTATTCACTCTATGGGCTTCTTTGGATATGACAATTCCAAGTTCTGATTCGTAGTCCACTTGTGTGGAAGTTTTGGGATATATTATGGGGTCTAAGTGCCCAATTACGGTTGTTGAAGGTTTTATAAAGATTATGGGTTCTGTTGGAAGTTCCATATCCAATTCCTTTGCATGATCCTGGTAGTTTAAACCCACACAAACGATCTTTGAAGGTCTAATTGGGGGTTTAATTTCCAACTCAGAAATATCATGGGTTTTCACTCGTTTAATTGTATTGATATCTTGGCAGTTTAGTGCTTGGATCATTGAACAATCAATTTCAATCAATTCTTCATCTGAAACGATCCCCACCTTTTCAGTGCCCTTGGATTCAAAACCCATCAATTTCATAGACAAATCTCCTATATAATTCTTTCAATTGGCACTACGAGAATGTCCCTAGCCCCAATTTTTTTCAAACGATTAACCAGGTTGAAAACATCCTTTTCATCCACAACTGCATGAACAGCCACAACATCTTTACTTGATAAAACACTCGAAACTGTTGGTCCTGTGAGTCCGGGCATGGCCTTTTTCACATCCTCAAGGAAACTCTCCTCAACATTCATCATAACGAGTTTTTTACCTTCAGCATCTAAAACTCCCTTAATTCCAGTTCTTATGGCTTCAATTTTTTCATTATTAACATTGAAACTTTTCTTATTGGCTATAAGTTTAATGGAACTTTCTAGGACGGTGTCTATAATTTTAAGATGGTTCATTTTGAGGGTGGTGCCTGTGCTAGTCAGATCTGTTATTATGTCTGCAACCCCAATAAATGGAGCAATCTCTGTTGAACCACTTAACTCTATAATTTTAGCATTAATTCCTTTAGATTTAAGATATTTGCTGGTTAAATTTGGAAATTCAGTTGCAACCACAGAACCATCTGAAATATCAGTTGTAGACACAATATCAGATTCTTCTGGAACTGCTAATACCAGTTTAGCACTTCCGAAATTTAGGTCTTCAAGTATCTCCACATCTGCGTTGTTCTCTTTTATCAGATCAAGTCCTGTCATTCCAATATCTGCTGCACCGTCTGCAACAAATTCAGGAATATCTGCAGCCCTTGTGAACATAACACTAATTTCTTTGTCGTAAGTTTCTGAAAAAAGCTTTCTGTTGGCAGTATCTTTTATTCCTATTCCTGCCTTGGCTAAAAGTTTGACAGCAGGATCACTTATCCTTCCCTTGGAAGGTACGGCTATTCTGATTTGCATTTAAGTCCTCCTATCTAAATCCATGATCATAATTGGTTAATTTGAAACATGCTAAAATTTGAACTGTTAGGTATTTATGTTCTTCCCTCAATTATTTTAAATGGTGTGAACATGGAAACAAAAAACATCCTTATAAAAAATGCAACTTTAATTGCGGATGAAATTAAAAAAAGCTCCATTTTAATAGAAAATGATGAAATAGTGGAAATTTCGAACGATCTTAAATTTAATGATGCAGATGAAGTTATAGATGCCAGTGGAAAACTTGTAATTCCAGGGCTTGTCAATACACACACCCATCTTTCAATGACACTCATGAGGGGTCTTGCAGATGACATGCCCCTTGATACTTGGCTAAACGATCATATATGGCCTGCAGAGGCTGAATTAAACGGCGATTATTGTTATGCAGGTGCACTTTTAGCATGTGCAGAGATGATCAAATCTGGTACAACCTGTTTCAACGACATGTACTTCTTCATGGACCACGTTGCTAAGGCAGTAGATGAATCTGGAATGAGGGGAGTTTTATCCCATGGAATGATAGATTTTGGAGATGAAACTAAAAGGAAAAACGAATTCAAGGAAACCAGAAGAATCATAGATAAATGTCACAACAGTGCTGATGGAAGGATAAAGGTTGCATACGGTCCTCACTCTCCATACACCTGTTCTCAAGAACTTCTTGAAGAAGTAAAAAAAGAGGCAAACAAATCCGGTCACAGAATTCACATACACGTATCTGAAACCCAAAAAGAAGTTTCAGACAGTCTGGAATCTAAGGGTAAACGGCCATTTGAATATCTGTCAGAAATAGGATTCCTAGGGGAAGAAGTTACAGCTGCACATGCAGTTTGGCTTTCAGAGGATGAAATTTCCCTTATCAAGAATAGTCAGACTAAAATATCCCACAATCCTTCAAGTAACATGAAACTCGCTTCAGGTATTGCTCCAGTTTCTAAACTACTTGCCGAGGGTGCAAGTGTATCCATAGGAACTGATGGAACTGCTTCCAACAACAACCTGGACATTTTGGAAGAGATGAAGATCACATCACTGCTCCAGAAGGTAAACACTTTGGATCCATCGGTACTTCCTGCTAAAGAAGTGTATGAAATGGCCACGATTAACGGAGCTGCAGCAATTGGGCTTGAAGCCGATATAGGAACCATAGAAGTCGGTAAAAAAGCAGATATGGCTTTATTAGACATTAAAACAATTCGAATGACTCCATTTAGAAATCCAATGTCTCACTTAGTTTACTCTGCTCAGGGTGGAGATGTTGACACGGTGATATGTAATGGTGAAGTGCTTATGGAAAATAAAAAGCTCTTAACCATTGATGAGGCGATGGTAATTGAAATGGCTCAAAATGCAGCTGAAGAAATGTTGACCAAAAAAGCTGACTAATCCTCGAGGAGATAATTTATGGACAGATTAGCACTTTTTGACATTGATAAAACCCTGATAGTTGGCTCAAGCTGCCATTACAACGCACTTAAAAAATCTCTGACCCAAGTGTATGGAGTGGAAAATCCACAGTCCTTGAAAAATATGCAAGGGATGACTGACCTCAAAATAATCTGCACCACATTAAAAAACGAAAATATTGATGTCAATACCATAAAATCCGGTCTTGAAGAGTGCATGATTGTTATGCATGATAACTTCAATGAAGCCCTGAAGATGGGTGATCTCAAAGTGCTTAAAGGAGTTAAACCACTTCTCCAAGATATGCAGGAACACCAAATACCCATGGGACTAGTCACAGGAAATATGGAAGCCATAGCATGGCTTAAATTGGATAAAGTGGGTTTAAAACAATATTTCCAATTTGGAGGATTTGGTGACAGGGTTTTAAAAAGAAGTGGCCTGGTCAAAAAAGCCCTGGAAGCATCTAAAAATATTATAGGAAACATCGATAGGAAACATGTATATCTGATTGGAGATACTCCAAGGGACATTTGGGGAGGTCAAAAACTTAATGTAAACACTCTTGGAGTTGCTACAGGAGATTTCTCTGAGCATGATTTAAGGGCTGCAGGTGCAGATTACGTAGTGAAGGATTTGACTGACAAAGACAGGATACTATCAATAATTTTAGATTAAACGGATATAATCGTATCGATTTATAATTTAAGTAACCATTTTTTTATTTATCCTTAATTTTTTTTTCATTGTTACTGTATTCTGTGTGTTTTGCTTGATCCAATCATATTTTAGTTTAAGATAACATAAAAATAAACATAGTTCAGTAGAGGTGGAAAATTGGATTACTACAACCATGTTATTGAGACTATGAAACGTCCTGAATTGGATGTCTTGGTGGAGAACAGGATTCAACACACAATCAGATATGCATACAAACATTCTCCATTCTACAGAAAATGGTTCGACAGAAACGGCATAAATCCTTCGGATATTCATAGCCACGAAGATTTGAGAGAGCTTCCGCTAATTTCTGGAGGGTTGATCAGGGAAAATCAACCACCAATAACTCCAGGTTTTGAATTTAAATCTATTCCATGGAATGATGTATACACCATCCACGAAACCAGTGGAACCAGCGGAGTTCCAAAATCATTTTTTTTAACTTGGGATGATTGGCAGAGGTATGCAGAAAAATATGCTCGTGCATTTGTTTCTCAAAATTTTGGAGAAGGAGATCGAGTAGTTATATGTGCATCCTACGGGATGAACGTAGGTGCTAATACCATGACATTAGGGGCTCATAAAATAAATATGAGCATAATTCCAGAGGGTAAATGTTCATTTCCCATCAGAATCATCCAGAATTACCAACCAACAGGAATTGTGGGTAGTGTATTTAAACTTCTAAGGCTAGCAAAAAGAATGAAATCTTCAGGTTTAGATCCTAAGGAATCAAGTATAAAAAGACTTATTGCGGGAGGAGAAAGCTTTCCAGAAGAATCAAGAAAATATTTAGAGGAACTTTGGGATGTTCCAGTGTACAACACCTATGGAAGTACTGAGGGCACCATGTGTGGAGAGTGCAGGATGAAATCTGGCCTCCATGTTCCTGAGGATTTGGTACATCTCGATGTATACGATCCACAACTAAAAGACTTTGTGAATGATGGGGAGTGTGGCAGAATAGTTTTAACCACGTTACTACCTGAAGGTGGGAAAACTGGAAATTTACTCATTAACTACGATACAGATGACACCACAACAGTGGTTTCAAGGGAAAAATGTTCGTGCGGCAGGACACACATGAAAATTATGAATCCTCAGAGGGAAGCAGAAACAGTTTATGTGGGGGGTTTCCCATTCAACAAGGTGGATGTGGAACAAGGAGTGTTCCAAAGGGATAACATGGAATATTTAACAGGAGAGTATGAGGCTTTTCTTTATGGGGATGAAGAAGAAACAACTCTAAGGGTGAGTATGGAATGTGAAAATTCTCCAAACTGTGATGTTGGATCAATAGAAAATAATTTCTTGGAAACTTTCCTAAAATTCAAACCTGGTCTACGTCAAGCACACTCAGATGGAACATTCAACATCATCTTCAATTTTACTGAACCCGAAGGTCTTGAATTTTATAAGATAAGTGGCAGACCTAAAAGATTAGTAGACCGCAGATGATTATAAAGGATACTAAAATTTTTTTTATTTTTAGATGTCCAAGATTAAGTCACACAATTAAGATTATTTAATAACTTCAAAATCTTTAACAAAATAGTCAGCACTAAAAATGAAATTTATTGTTGTTAGAACTAAGAATAAACATCCAAATCAAATATTTACAAATCATATTCATGAAATTTAAGGAGAAACTAGTCCATGTTAAACGCCGAAACTTACGAAACTAATAATAAAGGTATTGGGGGCTCAATAAGAAATGAAAGGGAAGATTTTTATGTGGAAGAAATACCATTGAGTCTGCCCAGTGGAAATGGTCCAAACACATGGATTTTCATTGAAAAAATTGGTAGAAACACTTTGGATGTGGTTTTGGATATAGCTAAGGAACTCAAAATCAGCAGAAAAAGAATGGGATTTGCAGGAATGAAGGATAAAACTGCAAGAACACGCCAATGGTTATGTGTTTCAAACAGTAGTGTGGAAGAAATCCAATCGATCACTGACAAATTGTACAATGTGGAAGTACTGGACATCAAACAGAACGAGAAAAAGCTTCGAATAGGGCAATTAGTAGGTAACAAATTCAAAATATTGATCCGAAATACCGATGATCCAGAAAATGATGTTGAAACAGCTCAGGATGTTCTAAAACAACTAATTGAAACAGGGGTACCTAACTATTATGGATGGCAAAGATTTGGAAAGGAAAGATCTAACACCCACGTAGTTGGGGAGTACCTTGTACACAACGATGTTAAAGGTGCGGTTGATGCCTATATTGGAAATCCATACCCTAAAGAAAGGGAGCATATAAAGGAAGCCAGAAGCCTTTACGACGAAGGAAAACTTGAAGAAGCCTACCAAACAATGCCAGGATCCATGCGCTACGAAAAGATGTTGCTAAGGGAACTCCTAAACCTCCAACGTAGAAAAGGCGAATTAACGGAAAAATCGTATATAATTGCGATTGAAAGCTTGCCAAAACCATTAAAACGAATGTTTGTTCATGCATATCAATCATACCTGTTTAACAAGGCTGTAAGCGAAAGAGCAAAGCTGGGACTCAACAAATATGTGGAAGGAGATATTTTAATAGACAATGAAGAGCATTTGGTCCATGAATTTGATGTTGAAACGGTTGAAGACAGAATAAAAAACTTTGAAATACACCCCACATCTCCGCTTTACGGTACAAAGGTGCCATTGGCCGGGGGAGTGGTGGGAAAACTAGAACAACAAGTGATGGATGAGGAAAACATTAAACTTGAAGAGTTTGAATGTCCTAAAACTCCAAGATTGGGAAGTCATGGACTCAGAAGAGCTATGAGATTTAAAATATGGGATGTTTCAGCAGAGATGACTCCTGAAGGAGTATTAACAGAATTTTCAATCCCAAAGGGTTGTTATGCAACTGCAGTTTTAAGGGAAATAATGAAGGAAGATGTGTATTAAACAAGAATGAATAAGGAATATATTAAACTAATTATATTCCTTATTTTTCAAGTTTAAAGATAATTTAAATTTAAATGTCTATTTAACTATTTTTCAGCGTACTTTTCTGGATCTTCTTCGAAGGTTTTTTTACAACCCGGGGCACAGAAGTAATATTTTTTGCCATTGTATTCACTGACCCACTTTGCAGTTTTTTCATCTACATCCATCTTACATATTGGATCTATCGCCATTCAAAATCACTCCTAAACATTTTTTTAGCAATCTTCAATGATATATTTCATAAAATTTATATCTTTTCCAATTTCTTTGCAGGAGGCAAATAACTCTTCAACATCAAGGAAAGGCTTACAACTGTAACAGAACTCAATGCCATGGTAAAACCAGCATATTCTGGTCTAAACAAAATTCCAAAGGGAGCATAGAGTATTCCTGCAGCCACAGGTATTAACACCACGTTGTATGCAAATGCCCAGAACAAATTCTGTTTAACCCTGGAAATTACTTTTTTAGACAGTTGAATCCCTGCAACACTGTCCATGATGTCATCCTTTATCAGTACAATGTCACCACTTTCAATTGCCACATCTGTACCACTTCCCAAGGCTATTCCAACATCGGCCTGTGCCAGTGCAGGAGCATCATTTATACCATCTCCCACGAAGGAAACTGTCTCACCAGCATCTTGCAATCTTTTGACTTCTGCTGATTTGTCTTGGGGTAGGACTTCTGAAATAACATTATAAATTCCCACCTGTGAAGCTATTGCTTTAGCTGTTCTTTCGTTATCTCCCGTGATCATGGTGATTTTGAGGTCCATTTTCTTGAGTTCAGCTATTGCATTTGCGGTGTTTGGTTTTATTGTGTCAGCAATCGCTATCAATCCTGCTAAGACATCATCGATTCCAACTAAAATAACAGTTTTACCATCTTTTTCGATTTTAAATATATTAGCTTCGTTTTCACTGTTAAGTTCAATATTTTTTTCTCTTAGCAAAGATCTGTTTCCTATGATGATATTTTTCGCGTTCACAACTGCTTTGACACCTTTGCCACCAAAACTGTCAAATTCTTCCACTTCTCCCAGTGATAAATTTTCTGCTCTGGCCTTCCTGACTATGGCATCTGCCAAGGGATGTTCTGATCTAGATTCTACAGTTGCAGCGTAGAACAGTAATTCGTTTTTGTCTAATTCAAAGCTAATTATATCTGTAACTTCGGGTTTGCCCCTTGTTAATGTGCCTGTTTTATCGAAAAGTATTGTTGTAAGTTTTTCAGATATTTCCAGTGCATCACCATTTTTAATTAGAATTCCTAGTTCTGCACCTTTTCCGAGTCCTACTGTGATGGCTGTTGGTGTTGCCAGTCCAAGGGCACAGGGACATGCAACAACCAAAATGGATATTAGGACTGTTAAACCGAAGAGCAGAGAACTTCCCAGCAGTAGATACCAGACAATAAACGCCACTATGGCTATGGTTAGAACTGTTGGAATGAAGTAGGTCACAGCTTTATCAGCGATTTTTTGAACTGGTGGTTTGGAACCCTGTGCAGTTTCAACCAGCTTAACAATCTGTGCCAGAACAGTGTCTTTGCCTACTTTAGTTGTTTTAAAATTTAAAGTTCCATTCTTGTTTATTGTCCCGCCCACAATATCTTTACCCTTATTTTTAAGCACAGGAATTGGTTCGCCAGTTATTGCAGATTCGTCAACGTAACTTTCTCCAGAACAAACAACTCCATCGGCAGGTATCTTTTCACCAGGTTTAACAACGACAGTATCGCCTATTTCCACATCTTCAACCGAGATTAAAACTTCTTCACCCTCTCTCATTACTGTGGCTGTTTTTGCCTGCATACCTGCAAGTTTTTTAATGGCAGTTGATGTTCTGCCCTTGGCCCGAGTTTCAAGATAGCGGCCCAACATTAAAAAACCAGCTAACATGAGTGCAGTTTCATAAAACATGAATTCGGGGGTGAGTAAAATACTGAAGGTTCCAAGGACGCTGGAAACATATGCAACTCCGATACCCATGGAATACATAACATCCATATCCAGATTTCCATTTTTAAGGGATCTGTAAGCTGCACTGAATATTGGGTAGCTCACGTAGATGAACGGTAGAATGGATATTATCAGGAACAGATAAGTCATTGGAATTGGAGTGGTGATGTTGCTAAACATCAGTATCATTATGGGAATGGCAAATCCAAATGCCACAATTATTCTGTTCCTCTTACCCTTTAGATCCCTCTCTATTAATTCTTCCTCTAAATTTTGGGTTTCTTCTCCCTCTACTCCAAGATAATCGTAACCAAGATCGACTATGGTATTTTTAAATTCCTTAACACCCACCATGGCAGGATTATAAGTAATATATGCCTTTTCAGATGCAAGATTCACATTGACATCACTCACACCGTCCAACTTGTTCAATCCATCCTCAATGGCTTTAACGCACATTGCACAACTCATACTGCCTACTTTGATGGTAATTTTATCGTTAACAACTTCGTAACCAGCTTCTTCAACGGCTTCTGTTAAATCTGCTAACTGGAGTTTTTTAGGGTCATAATTCACACTGGCCTCTTCTGTTCCAAGATTGACTGTGGCTGTTTCCACACCTTCCAGTTCATTCAAGGATTTTTCAATGTTGAGTGCACAGGATGCACATCCCATTCCAGAAATTTTTATATTCGCATTTTTTTTGGGTTGATTAACCATTTTCTTTTCTTCCAGTAATTTTAATTTCAATTTATTGAATGAATATTTTTGACTATAACACCATCTTTGATTACCATGACTATGTTGTCTGGATTTCCAAGTGTTTTTATATATTCAAGTGGATTCTTTTTGCTTAAGACTACGTCTGCAAGTTTTCCTGCTTCTAAAGTTCCAACTTTACTGTCCAATCTTAAACTTTCTGCTGCTCTTTTGGTCCCAGCGACTATGGCTTCCATTGGATCCATTCCCATGTCGCATAAGTATCCTAATTCCTTCAAATTTTGGCCGTGAGGCACTACTCCTGAATCTGTTCCCATGACAATTTTAACACCTGCTTGATAAGCCCTTCGCATATTGGTTTCATGCACTTTTTCCATTCTTATGGCATCTTCACGACTCCAATCGGGAATTGATGAGGTTTCATCCTCTGCCATTTCTTTGTTTATCTTCATTGCAATGAATGTAGGTACTAAATAGGTGTTATTTTCCAACATGAGTCCAATACTTTCATCATCCAAACAGGTTCCGTGCTCCACAGAATTTACTCCAGCAGTAACAGCATTTATAATGCCTTTGTTTCCATGTGCATGGGCCACAACTTGCAAATCCCTAAATTTGGCTTCTTCAACCATTACCTTTAATTCTTCAAGTGTGAATTGGGGATGTTCTGGTTTGTCATTGGCACTTATGACTCCTCCTGTAACCATTACTTTGATAAATTCTGCACCACTACGCATGACTTCTCGAACTTTTTTTCTCACATTTTCAGGTCCATCTGCTATTCCATCTGGAAGACCGGGATACATGGGTTTGATATCAAAGCCCGAAGTGAGCCAGAAATCAAAGTGACCTCCTGTAATTGTCAGGGGAGCTACAGATATTTGTAGCCTTGGACCCGTGATCAAACCTTTATCAATGGCCATTTTAACTCCCACATCTGCCATTCCAGCATCTCTTGCAGTTGTTATACCTGCAAATATGGTTTTTTTCATGAACTCAATTGCATTGTAAAAGTACAGTGAGTGGGGGGTGTATATGGTGTCTTCTCTTGCGAATCCTTCAGTCATTATGTGCACATGTGCATCAATAAATCCTGGTAGAATGAAGCATTCTTCAGCATCTATGATCTTCAGATCAGTTTTCGGAATTTCAATGGCTTTTTCAGAGCCTGCAGCAATAATTATATTGTTTTTTATTAAAACTGCAGCATTTTTTATGGGTTTTCCCCCGTTACCATTTATCAGGGTTCCATTTCTTATGAGGGTGTACGACATTTGGAGACCTTCCATAGCTTAAGGATTTTTAACAATTGTTAATATGTATATTGTTTTCATATTATCTAATAAGTTCTTTAAGATTTGAAAATTTATCGATGATCTATTGAAAAGCAATTTTTTAATGGAAATGTTTAATAAATTTGTTAGAATAATTTGATTGGTGATGGTTTGGTTGAATTTAAAGAATTTGGTTGTGGGCTGTTTCTTGCCATTGTGATGGTTGTGTTGTTGGGGCTTTTAATTGGTACTTATGGAACATATTTGGGAATGGGAATAGCAGGATTTGTAACAGGGTTAATAAGTGGCAGTGAAATCATGGATGGATTATTCAATGGAATTTTTGTCGGTATGGGCACGGGTTTAATTTTATCCATCTTTGCATTGATCCTAGCAATGATCTATGGAGTTACAGCAGGGCTTGGAGCAGGTTTACTGGCAGGAAATATTGGTTACGGTGCTGAAATATATTTAATAGTTGTTTATATCATTCTTGCTTCGGTTGGTTCGCTGGGAGGATCTTTAACTCTCAAATTAATTCGAAGTTAATTAATATAAAAAAATTACTTTTTTTGTAAATTTATGGATGTGTAACTGTTCAAATATTTGTTAAAGTTTTAATTATTTTACAAAAATATTATTAGTACATGAAATTTATATTTAAATAACATAGGAATGTCATTAAACTGATGTATAAGCCATCCAATCAATTATATTTATACTAATCGAATCGTAACGGAGGAAACATATGATTAACTGGGGAGCTGTAATACTAGGATTTATCCTTTCAATAATTTTAGGGGGTATATTTGCTGTAATAGTGCCAATATGGGGCGGAATACTTGGATTACTCCTTGCTGGGATGGCTGTGGGATACATGGTTGGTGGAGATGCCATGAACGGCGCGACCAACGGAGCTCTTGCAGGCATATTTGGGGCCATAGTACTTTCTTTGCTCCTTCTTATAGCTGGAACATTAATTTTAGGAATAATAGGTTTTGCTGCAGCATCCATAACTTCATTATTTATTCTGGCAGGTTTTGTTGGGGTTATGATAATAATGGCTGTTGGAGGAATAATAGGGGCCTTAATAAAAGATGAACCTGAAGTAGTCGGATAAAAGTTTATAATAGTTTTTAATTTATACAAACATAATACACTTAGAGTTTAAGAGGGAGTTTAATATGATAAATCAAAAATCAGTTTTAATAGGTACTTTAGTATCGCTAATCCTACTGGCTTTATTGTCATTAGTTTTAGGATTGCTTGGTTTCTATATTGCAGTTTTCGTTGGTGCAGTGATAACAACGTACCTAGCAAGTGGTAAGGAACAATTAAAAGTAATTGAATCTGGGCTTCATGGAATCATAGTTGGTATTTTCACAGGTGTTATTTACATACTATTTGTGTATGCTTACTCAGGGTTTTCAAAGATAGTTGCAGGAATATTGATCTACGCTGCACTGGTGTTAATTGGAGGATTCATAATAGTTGGTGCTCTTGGTGGAATCATCGGGTTACTAATAAGCGTAAAAACAGGACACATGGGAGTATATGAAGGCGAAATAGAAGAATCAACCGAACCAACAAAGCCAAACGATGAAATAGAAAGCAGTGAAAAAAATGACTGATTGGAAATCTGTTGGAATAGGTGCACTGGCCAATGTGGTGCTAACCATGATATTGACCATAGTTCTCTTTCCCCTATTTTTCCTGGGGCCTGTTATTGGAGGTTTATTAACAGCCTACCTATCAAACGAAAGATTATCTCAACGAACCCCTGCATCAGATGCCGGGGATGGTGCTTTATCTGGCGTGATAGGCGGTCTTCTAATAGGGGCCATATTTATATTGGGGTTCAGTGTTTTAAGCACAGTAATTGGGCTGGTTTTCACACAGATAGGAGCAGTTCTAGGTACAATCACTCTGATCACAGGATTGTTTTTCACACTCATAACAATAATCCTTGGCGGAGTTTTAGGTGCTATGGGCGGAGTTATAGGCTATTCAATGAGAGAAAAGGAATATGTTCAAGTTAAGGTTAACTAAAAGTTAAACCTAAATTTTTACTTTTTTAATTTAATTAAATTATCTTCAAGTAACCTTCATCTGCATTAACTTCAACAACTTGACCATCATGGAGTAAATCGAATATATCAATCTCAGGACGATCAACCATGGGAATTCCTGCCATTATGGCTCCTGTTGCAATGATAGGTTCTCCTTCAATAGCTACAACTGCTAAAGGTGCTGTTGAATTTTTTGCCATTTGGTAGAGTACATACGATCCCACAGTAGATCCTTTACCTGAGGGCATCACAAGTATTTTATTTTTAATATTTTTACCAAAGAGCTCGTGTTTTGAGTCGATTATCTCCCCTGTATCTGGATTGACTCCTCCAAGAAAACTCAAAGAATCCCTGGTTATTATGACTTCTCCAGATGTAATGCCTTTAGAAATTTTTCTGCAATTAATTATTTTTGGATCCATGCTAATAGTTCATGTTTCAAGTTATAAAAATATATTTCAAAAAAAAAATTTGAGTAAAAATTAATATTACTCAATTTCCAGTTTAATTCCGCCAATTTTAGGTCTTAAATAGTTGTATGCGTAAGCCATTACTGCATAGAGAATGAAACTCACAACTAATGTTGTAACAACTTGAATAACTAGTCCAATTAATGCTCCCACAGCTGAAGATCCTATTGCAATGGATACTATCAGATCAATAATGCCTAAAATAAGTTGAATAACCGTTAAAACTAGGGTTATTATCAGAGCAAATTTAACAACAGGTATTGATTCAATTTCAAAGAACTTGCCTGATGCAGTGCTGAAGTTCAGTTCAACACCACCAATTTTAGGGGCCAGTAAATTATAGATTATGACAGCTATTGCTGTGGCAATAAAAATTCCCACGAAAGCTACAATTGGGATTCCCACGATCAATATGATCATCCACAACAATCCAAAGGATCCTATACTTGACAATCCTGGAACGCCTGCTGCTCCTGCCAGTGCTGCACTTTGAATTCCAAATGCAAATAGCGGACCAATGATCAGCATCATTAAGAAGGTTAGAATTCCACCAATTGACGCACTCATCAATGCAAAGGGAACTACAGGGACAGTTTGTATCTGTTTAAGGTCTTCAAAACCTAACTGGATAGCTCCTAATCTTGGAACAAGTTGGTTGTAAAGGAGTGCTACTAAAAACGATTCAAGAACACTGACCAAAAACATCATAGTTGGAAAGGCCAATATGGACCCTATTACTATGGTAGCTATCATTCCTGCCGTGATACCGGGGAGTGAACTTCCAACTGATACTCCGAATATTATGGCAAACACAATACCATATATCAATCCTATAACTGCCGTAATAGACGAATTCATAAGGGTGAATGGCACGATCTTTACGGACTTAATATCTTTAATTTCAATCACTATTACACCTCCAATTGTATAATTTTTGCATTTGGAGGGGTTAATGTTTTTGCATAAAATAAATCGTTAAAAAATAAATTCATCTATTTTGAAGATAAAATACATTTTTTAAATCATTAAAAAATCGTTGGAAGTTCTAGTTAAACTAAAAAATATTTCAAAAAAAAAATTTATCAGTAATTGTTCATTGTAATGGCGGTTTTTAGTAGGTGGTGGAAAAAAATTTGAAATGGTTTAGATATTAGAACCAGTTTTTGGATGCCACAAGCACCTCGTTAACCATTTCAACAGAGGATCCTATGTACGTGTGGGGATCCATAATTAACTCAATATCAGAACTTGACAGATAAGCTTTTATTTCGTCATTAGATTCAATAACTTGCTTTAAACCAGTGTCAAGATCGTAAGCTTCCAACGAACACTTTCTAACAAGGGAGTAAGCTGTTTGTTTACCCATTCCTTTCCTGGTTAATTCTGCCATAACACGTTCTGCCATGATCAATCCATTACTCAAGTTAAGATTTTTCTCAATGTTTTCAGGCTTGAAAACCAAGTTACTGAAAAGTCGAATACTGAGTTTAATCATGTAATCTGTTAACATGCATGATTCTGGAAGAATAATTCTTTCACAAGAGGAGTTGGTAAGATCCCTTTCATGCCAAAGTGGGTTGTTCTGCAAGGCAGGTGCAACATATGCCCTCACTACCCTTGAAATTCCGCAGATTCTTTCAGCTGTAATTGGGTTCATTTTATGGGGCATGGTACTGGATCCAACCTGTTTAGATGGATCAAAACTTTCTCCCAATTCGTTTATCTCTGTTCTCTGAAGGTTTCTCACTTCTAATGCCATCTTTTCAAGGGTGCTTGCAATGTTTGCAAGGTCCATTATGAACTCTGCATGTGCATCCCTTTGAATAACCTGGCTGGATATCATGACGGGTTTAAGATCTAAAATTTTGGAAACTTTCTTATGAATGTCCAATCCTTCCTTTCCAAGGGCGGCAGTAGTTCCAACAGCTCCAGTCACCATTCCCACGCAAAGTCTTTCTTCACACTCATCAAGTCTGTTGAGTTGTCTGTGTAATTCATCTGCCCATATTGCGAATTTCATTCCATAGGTTGTTGGAAGTGCGTGTTGTCCATGGGTTCTTCCTATGCACACATTTGTCTTGTTTTCATCTGCAAGTCTTAGCACGATCTTTGTGAGTTCAGTTAGCCTAGTTTTTAGGACTTTCAGAGTTTCCTTAAATAAGAGTGCTTGGGAAGTGTCTATGATGTCGTTTGATGTTGCACCAAAATGTACGTACTCTCCTGCACCATCATTACAAACTTCTGCAAGGGCCTTGACAATTGAGGCTATATCGTGGTTGGTTTCTGCCTCAATTTCTGATACCCTCTTTGAAGTGACAAATTTAGTACTGGCTTTGGATTTTATTTCTAAAGCTGCATTTTTGGGGATAATATCCAGATCTGCTTCCGCTTCGGCAAGGGCAGCTTCTACTTCAAGCATTTTTTGAAGTTTGTTATCTGTTTCCCAGATCTCTCTCATCTCTTCTGTTCCATATCTAAATTCTATTGGGTGGATAGCCATGTTAATTAACTCCGTAAAAATATTCTAAAATTCAATAATCAATTCGATAAC